>JAHWKQ010000104.1 GCA_019347785.1 Actinomycetota bacterium | reverse complement strand
CGCGGGTCGGCCACGCCCACGTCCTCGCCGGCCAGGATCACCATCCGCCGCGCCAGGAACCGTGGGTCCTCCCCCGCGGTCAGCATGCGCACCAGCCAGTAGACGGCGGCGTCGGGGTCCGAACCGCGCAGCGACTTGATGAAGGCGCTGACCTGGTCGTAGTGGGCGTCGGCGGACTTGTCGTACCGCAGGTGCGGCGCCGCCAGCGCGGCGCGGACCCGCCCGGGGGTCACGGGCGTCCCCAGGCCGGCCGCGACCTCCAGGCCCACCAGGGCGACGCGGGCGTCGCCGTCCGCCGCGGCGACGAGCGCCTCGAGCGCCTCGTCCTCCACCCGCAGGCCCGGCAGGCCCCGGTCGTCGGTCACCGCCCGGCGCAGCACCTCACGCACCTCGTCCGGCGACAGCGGCTCGAGCCGGTACAGCAGGCTGCGTGACAGCAGCGGCGCGTTCACCTCGAAGTAGGGGTTCTGGGTGGTGGCGCCGATGAGCACCACCGAGCCGTCCTCCACCCCGGGCAGCAGGGCGTCCTGCTGGGCGGTGTTGAAGCGGTGGATCTCGTCGATGAACAGCACGGTGCGCCGCCCCGCCGCGGCGGCGCGGGTCCGCGCCTCGTCGACGATGCGGCGGACGTCGCGGACGCCGGCCGTCACCGCCGACAGCTGCATGAACGCGGCGCTGGTGGTGTTGGCCACGACGTGGGCCAGGCTCGTCTTGCCCGTCCCCGGCGGCCCCCACAGGATGGCGCTGCGCAGACGGTCGTCCTCGACCGCGGCCCGCAGCGGCCCCGACGGGCCCAGCAGGTCGCGCTGGCCGACGACCTCGTCCAGCGTCCGGGGCCGCAGGCGGGCCGCGAGGGGCTGCGCGTCCGGGGAGGCGCCCGCCGCCGGCCCGCCACGGCCCTCCGCGGAGCCGCGGTCGTCGTCGAACAGCCGCCCGCCCTGACCGGTCATCACCGATCCGATCGCCGGTCCGTCGCCACCGAAGGCGCGGGTCCAGCCGCTAGAGTACGGCCCGCATGAGCCGACAACTGATCGTTGCGGGCTTCCACCGCAGCGGGACCTCGCTGGTGTCGCAGCTGCTCCACCGGGCCGGCCTGTTCATGGGCTTCGAGCTGCTGGGCGCCATGCCGTCCAACGCGTTCGGGCACTTCGAGGACGTCGACGTCGTGCGCCTGCACGAGCGGCTGCTGGCCGACAACGGGCTCACGTGGCACGTCACCGAGCCGGTGATCCCCTACGTGGCGCCCGAGCGCTGGACGGCCATGGAGCAGCTCATCGCCCGGCGCCAGGAGCACACGCGGCTGTGGGGGTTCAAGGACCCGCGCCTGTGCCTGTTCCTGCCGCTGTGGAAGTACCTGCTGCCCGACGCCAAGGTCGTGGTCGTGTACCGGCACTTCGCCGAGAGCGTCGCGTCCCTGGAGCGCCGCCACTCGGCGGACCTGTTCGCCCGCCGCGGCCCGGCGAGCCTGCACCGGCTGTTCTGGGAGGACCCCGACCACGCGCTGAAGATGTGGGTCGAGGGCAACCAGGGCCTGCTCGCCCACGCCCGGGCGTACCCCGACGACACGCTCGTGCTGTCCTTCGACGACCTGCGTGACGGCTACCCGCTGGTCCACCAGGTCAACGAGCGCTGGGGGCTGGGCCTGACCGAGATCGACGCCGTGGAGGTCTTCGACGCGGCGGTCACGCAGCGGCGCCCCGGGCGCCAGCCCGTGGCGGACCCGGCGGTGGGGCGCCGGGCGACTAGCACCTGGCAGCAGCTCGAGCGGCTGGCCGCCCCCGCGCCGGCCGGGACGGGGAGCGGCGATGTCTGACGGCGACTTCTACAAGCCGAGCGACGCGGACGTCCTCCGGATGGAGAACGAGCTGCTGGCGCTGGAGAACCGGTTCCTCAAGGCGAAGCTGGCCACCGCAGCCCGGTCCGGCCCCGCCGCGGGCGGGGTCGGCTCGGAGCGGCCGCTGGGCGACATGCAGTGGCTGCTGCGCCGGCTCGGACGGTCCCCGGTCGGCCCGCTGCTGCGGCGCCGTGACGCCTGGCGGACGCTTGAGACGCGCTACCTGGAGGCTCCTCCCTCGATGACGCCCGCCGAGCGCAGATCACACGCCCAGCTGGCCGAGCGCGACCTGCAGCGCCTCGTGCAGCGCCTGGACGCCAGCCCGGCCGGGCCGCTGCTGCGCACGCAGGGCGGGTGGCGCACGCTGCGCTCACGCTACCTGCCGCGCGGCGGCGGTGACTGAGCGCGACATGGCGGGCGACGGCCGCACCGCGGGCCGCCCCGTCGTCTACGCCGGTCGCTGGGGCGACCAGGCGGGTGTCGACGGGGAGCGCGCGGTCGTGCTCGCCGACACCGACGTGGACGCCGGGACGCTGCGCGGGACCCTGCCGCGGGCGCCGCTGCTGGTGATCCTCGACGCGCTGTCGTTCGCCTACGACAGCGTCGCAGAGGACCAGTGGGACGTGCCGCTGGTGGTGGCGCTGCCGACCGGGCTGGACGCCGACGCGCTCGAGGCCGTCCTGGGCGCGCCGGTGCTGGAGCGCCTCACCTTCTTCGACCGGGTCGCGACCGCCGACGCCGGCCTGTGGGAGCGGCTGCGGCGCCGCTACCGGCTCGCCGCCTGCCAGCGCGTCGCGGTGGCCGCCGACGACCCCCGCGGTGTCGTGAGGGCCGCCGGCCTGCCGGACGGGGACGGCGACCCGGGCCTGCGCTCCCGCAAGGAGCGCCACCGCGTGCGCCACGAGGCGCTGGCCGGGGTCGTGCGTCGGCTGTTGGGCCCCCCGGGACGCCGTCCGCCGCCCTCGGTGCTGCAGGTCGGCACCGGCGGCGGGCGCTGGGCCTGCCTGGTCCCCGACGACCTGCCCTGGCGCGGGATCGATGTCGACGACGCGGACGCCGAGGCCGCCCGGGCCAACCACCCCGACCGCCGGGTCGACCTGTTGGGAGACGACCTGTCCATCCCGTCGCACCGGGAGCGCTTCGACCTCGTCGTCCTCGCGGACCTGCTGCGCGCCAACCCCCCCGACCGCCGGCGCCGCCTGCTGCAGGAGAGCTGGCGGGTCTGCCGCCCCGCGGGCGGGCTCGTGCTGTGCGAGGACCTCGTGCCGCCCGACGGCGGTCCGCGGGGGAACGCTCCCGCGCTGTCGGCCGGCGACCTCGTCACGGCGCTGCTCGGGGCCACGAACCGGCGCGTGACCCTGGAGCACGCCGAGGCGCTGCGCTATCCCGGCGACGACCTGCACCGCGGGGCCGTCGTCGCTCTCACCCGACTGGGGAGGCGGCCCGATGACGCCACGTGACACCCGCGTCATCCTCGTCTCCAACGACGTCGTCCCGGGCAGCGCCGTGCCCGTCGCCGCCCCGGGCCTGCGGGTCTTCGGCCTGGCGGAGGGCCTGCGCCGGCACGGCTTCGACGTCACCATCGCCGTCGTCCGCCATGTCGCCCAGCGGCTGTGGGGGCGCAGCCTGCCGGTGCCGACGGTGGCGGGCACGGAACTCGTCGCCGGCCACCGCCTGCGCCAGTACCTGGAGGCGCGGGCGCCGGCCGTGGCGATCATCACCAACAGCAACCAGATCGAGCACGTCGACCGCAGCGAGGGCGTCCGCATCGTCTTCGACTTCTTCGCCCCCAAGATGCTCGAGCAGCTGTGCCACCCCGACACCGAGGCGCCGGTGCGGGAGCTGGAGACCCTGCGCCAGCGCAAGCTGCGCGCCCTGCGCCGGGCCGACGCCGTGATCGTCAACGGCCGGAAGAAGGTGCCCTACGTGGTGGCCTGGCTGCTGCAGACGGGTCGTGACGTGCGCGACATCCCGACCGAGGTCGTCAACATGGCGGTGCCGCTGCACCTGCGCGAGGGCCCCCGGGCACCGGGACCGCTGCGCTTCGCCATCGCCGGCTACCTGCAGCCGTGGAGCGTCCCGGGGGAATGGCTGGCCGCCCTGTCGGACATGGTCGACAAGTTCGACGCCCGCCTGCACGTGCTGTGGCCCGGCCACTGGGGCGCGCGGGCCGCCATCGCCGAGCACCCGCTGCTGGCCCGCCTGCGCGACCACGACCGCGTCCGGTTCGCCACTCCGATGGTGTTCTCGGCCTTCCAGGAGTTCGTCGCCGGCATGGACGTGATCGTGGACCTGTTCGACCACAACCTGGAGCGCGAGTACGCCATGGTGACCCGCACGATCGTGGCGCTGTCCTGCGGCGTGCCCGTCATCCACCCCCCGTTCACCGAGGTCAGCCCCATGATCGCCGAGTGGGACGCCGGGTGGCTCGTGGACCCCCGCGACGAGGGCGAGCTGGCCTCGGTCCTGGCGGCCGCGGCCGGGGCCCCGGAGGTCAGCCGCCGCAAGGCCGAGGGGGCGCGGGCCATGGCGGCCGAGTGCATCGACCCGGGCAGGGCCACCGCGCCGCTGGCGCGCATCCTCGACGCCCTGCCCCGCTGAGGACGGGCCGACCGCTCGATCAGACAGGTGCCGGCCCCGTGTCGCGGGCGGGCCCTGCGTTATCGTTGTAGTCGATCGATCTTCGGGGTCATTCCTCCCACGGGGGCACGATGGCTGTCCAGGCCCGGCTCACCCACACCGACGTCACGCCAGCCGAGGACGTCCGCCCGGATCCCGCCGCGGACCCGACCAGCTACGGACTCGTCCAGCTCGGGCGCAAGCAGCGCCTGGGCGAGTACCTGCGTGACCTGTGGGCCCACCGGGAGCTCGCCCGCTCGATCCCCGCGACCGAGTTCCGGGCCGAGAACACCGAGACCGTGCTCGGCAACGTCTGGCACGTGCTGGACCCGCTCGTCCACGTGGGGGTGTTCTGGCTCATCTTCGGCCAGATCCTGGGGACCGACCGCGGCATCGACAACTTCCTGCTGTACCTGGCTGCCGGGATGTTCACGTTCTTCTACACCAAGAAGTCGCTGCTGTCGGGGGCCCGCGCGATCAGCTCCAACGAGAAGATGGTGCGCTCGATCAGCTTCCCCCGCGCCATCCTGCCGATCGCGGCCGTCAGCTCCAAGCTGCTCGCGCTCGGCCCGGCGTTGCTCATCGTCTTCTCGATCGCCCTGTTCACGGGCGAGCGGCCCGACCCGTCCTGGCTGACGATCCCCTTCGCGTTCGTGATGCTCACCGCGTTCAACATGGGGATCGCGTTCATCCTCGCCCGGGTGGGCGACCACTTCCCGGACATCCAGCACGTCCTGCCCTACATGCTGCGCATCTGGATGTACCTGTCCGGGGTCTTCTACGCGTTCGAGGGACGCTTCGGCGACCGTATGGTGTACGGCATCAACGCGGCCAAGGCCGCCCTGGCCAACCCGATGGTCCACTTCCTCAGCGCCGTGCGCACCCCCCTGCTCGAGCACCGCGTCGCCCCCTGGTACACCTGGGCGGCGGTGATCGGCATCGGGACGGCGACCCTGGTCGGCGGCTTCCTGTTCTTCCGCCAGAGGGAGCACCACTATGGCCGCGGCTGAGCCGGTGGCGGTGGTCGACGAGCAGGCGACCCCGCGACCGGAGCGGGTCCCCACGGTCGTCTGCCGGGACCTGCACGTCACCTACCGCGTGCACGAGGACCGCAGGGTCAAGATGCGCCGGTTCGTGCGGCGCGGGCTGCGCGCCCACCGCGAGATCAGGGCGGTCCGCGGCGTGTCGTTCACCAGCTACGCGGGCGAGTCGATCGGCATCGTCGGCCAGAACGGGTCGGGCAAGAGCACGCTCATCAGCGCGCTCGCGGGCCTGCTCCCACCGACGCGGGGCGCCGTGTACGCCCACCAGCCGCCCACGATGCTGGGCGTCAACGCGGCGCTGAACACCAGCGCCTCGGGCAGGCGCAACGTCTTCCTCGGCGGTCTGGCGCTGGGCATGACGCGGCAGGAGCTCGAGGAGCGCTTCGACGAGATCGTCGACTTCTCGGGTGTGCGGCGGTTCATCGACATGCCGATGAAGAACTATTCCTCGGGCATGCGCACCCGGCTGCAGTTCGCGATCGCCACGGCCGTGCGTCCCGAGGTGCTGCTCATCGACGAGGCGCTGGCCGTGGGCGACGCCGACTTCAAGCGCAAGAGCAAGGCTCGCATCGCCGAGATGCTGGGCGAGGCCGGCACCGTCTTCCTGTGCAGCCACTCGACCAGCCTCATCCGCTCCACCTGCTCCCGGGTGCTGTGGATCCACAACGGGCGCCTGCGCATGGACGCCGACACGAAGACCGTCATGCGCGCCTACCGGCGGTACGTGAAGAACCGCCAGAGCTGACCCCGTGCCGGACGACGAGGGCCTGCGCGCCGAGGTCGCCCGGCTGCGCGGCGCCCTGGAGGCCGAGCGGCTCGTCGCCCGGCAGTGGCGGGAGGTCGCCGAGGAGCGCCGGGCGAGCCTGGAGCGGCTCCGTGGCGACCCGGCCCTGCGACGGCTGCTGCACGCCGCCGAGGTGGTGCTGCCGCCGTTGCGCCGCGCCCGGCGCTCGGGAGCCCGCGTCTGGTGGCCCGCCCGGCGGTTGGCCGTGGGCGCCCTGGGTGCTCCCTACCGGCTGACCGCCGGGATGCGGGAGCGGTCCCTGCACGAGCGGCTGGACCGGCTGCCGCCGCCGGCGCCCTCGTCGCGGCGGGTGAGCGTGATCGTGCCCACGCACGACGGCGGCGCCCACCTGGCGCGCCTGCTGCCCGCGCTGCGGACCCGCACCGGCCACCACGCATGCGAGGTCATCGTCGTGGACAACGGCTCGGGGCCGTCGACGCGCGCCTTCCTCGACGCCCAGCCCGACGTCCGCGTCCTCCGCTCCGAGCGGAACCTGTCGTTCTCGGCCGCCAACAACCTCGCCGCGTCCGAGGCGACCGGCGACGCCCTGGTGTTCCTCAACGACGACGTGGAGCCCCTGTCGCCCGGGTGGCTGCCGCGGATGCTCGCCCTGCTGCGCGGCGACGTGGTCGCCGTCGGCGCCCAGCTCGTCTACCCACGGCGCGGCCTGCTGGACTCCCACACCCGCGACGTCGGCGTGCAGCACCGCGGCGTCGACCTGAGGCCCGTCCCCGGCGGCATGCCAAAGGCGGTCAACGTCGGCGGCGGCGCCGACCCGGACCCGGGCGCCCCCCCGGCCGAGGTCGCCGCGGCCACGGCGGCCTGCCTGCTCGTCGACGGCGCCGCCCTCGACGCGGTCGGCGGCTTCGACGAGGGCTACGTGTACGGCGCCGAGGACGTCGACCTGTGCTGGCGCCTGCGCGAGCGGGGGGGCCGGGTCATGGTCGCGCACGACGCGGTCTGCCTGCACCCCGAGGGGGCCACCCGCCTGCGCGGGGACCGTCCGGCGCTGCGGCGGCGCCAGGCGCGCAACTGGCGGCGGCTGGCCGAGCGGCACGGGCCGGCGATGGCGCGGGCGGTCGCCCTGGACCGCCTCGACGGGCGCCACGTGCTCAGCGCGACGCCCTACCGGGTCGTGGTGACCGTGCCCCCGGTCCGCGAGGCAGGCCGCCGGGACGCCGCGCTGCGGTTGGCCGCGGGCCTGCGGGACCTCGACTGGCAGGTCCGCACGGTCACCGGCGCGCGGGCGCCGCTGGGACCGCCTGGCCGGCCCGACGCGGTCGTGGCGACGTCGCCGGGCGGACTGCGCGCAGGACGGCCGGGCGCCACGACCGTGGCGCTCGTGGCCGGCTACACCGCGGACTGGCTGTCCGCGCCCGGCCTGGACGACGCCGACGCCGTGCTCGCCGCGGGGGAGGAGACGGCCGCGGCGCTGCGCGAGCACGGG
>JAHWKQ010000103.1 GCA_019347785.1 Actinomycetota bacterium | reverse complement strand
GTCCTGAACGCCGAGGACGCCGCCACCGCGTTGAGCGCGACGACGGCGAACACCCCCAGCGCGGCCACGGCGAGCATGGCGGCGACGTAGCGCCCGGGGTGGCGCGCCGGCCCGACCACCCGCAGGTGGCCACGGCGCCGGGCGCGGGCGGCGCCAGGCTGCGACGGCTGTGGGAGCGCGGACATCTACCCACGCCCCCGGTGCGGGGCGGCCGCCGTGCGCTCGACCGCGCGCAGCCTCGCCGCCCGGGCGCGCGGGTTGCCCGCCACCTCCGCGGCGCCGGGTCGCTCCGCCCCCCGGGTCAGCGCCGTCGCCAGGGGCGAGCGACCGCACGCGCACACGGGCAGGTCGGGAGGGCACACGCAGCCGGTCGTCGCCTCGGCGAAGGACCGCTTGACGATGCGGTCCTCCAGCGAGTGGTAGGAGAGCACCGCGACCCGCCCGCCCCGCCCCTCCGCGCCGGGGGGCGCGACCAGGCCCAGCGCCTGGGGCAGCGAGGACCGCAGCCGCTCCAGCTCGCCGTTGACCTCGATGCGCAGCGCCTGGAAGGTCCGCGTCGCCGGATGCAGACCGGGTCGCCGTGTCGCGGCAGGCACGGCCCGCTCCACGACCCCCGCCAGCTCGGTGGTCGTCCGCAGCGGCCGGGCGGCGACCACCGCCTGGGCGATGCGCCGCGCGAAGCGCTCCTCTCCGTACCACCGGATGATGCGGGTCAGCTCCTCGACAGAGCGGCCGTTCACGACCTCCGCGGCTGTCAGCGCCGCGTCGGCGTCCATGCGCATGTCCAGGGGAGCCGTCGCGCGGAAGGAGAAGCCACGCTCGGGACGGTCGAGCTGCATCGACGAGGCGCCCAGGTCGTAGAGCACCCCCAGCACGGGGCCCTCGCGGGCGACGACCGGCGCGACGTACTCCGTGAGCCGGTCGTGACCCGCGTGCACGAAGGTGACGCGGTCGGCGTGGGCCGACAGGCGCGTGCGGGCGAGGTCGAGCGCGTCGGCGTCACGGTCGAAGGCGACCAGGCGCGTGTCGGCCGAGCTGGCGGCCAGCAGCGCCAGCGCGTGGCCACCGGCGCCCACGGTCGCATCGACCAGCAGGCCGGGCCGGCGGCCGGCGACGGCCAGCAGCGCCACGACGCGCTCGGCCATGACCGGCTCGTGCGGGGCGGGGCGCACGGCCGTGGCTACCCGCACCGGGGACCCGCCGTGCGCGAGGGCGTCAAAGGTCGCCAAGGTCGAACGGCTGCTCTGTGTTCGCGAAGTCGGTCATGGCCCGGTCCCTGTAGGCCTCCCACGCCGTGGTGTCCCACAGCTCCACCCGGGAGTCTGCACCGATGACGGCCACATCCCGCGCAAGCGCCGCGTAGGAGCGCAGCCGCTGCGGGATGGTCACCCGGCCCTGCCGGTCCAGCTCCTCGGGGTGCGCCGAGGAGGTCAACACGCGGGCGAACATCCGCTCCCGCCGGTCGGTGGTCCGAAGCGATCGCAGGCCCTCCACGACCCGCCGCCAGTCGGCCGCCGGGTGGACCGACAGGCAGTGGTCCAGGCCCACGGTGACGACGAGCCCGTCCCGCAGTTGCTCGCGGAAGGCGGCCGGCAAGATCAGGCGTCCCTTGGAGTCCAGCGTGTGCCGGTACTCCCCCAGGAACATGTCTGCTGCCTCCTGTCGCCCGCGCGGCGGGGCGCTGCAGGTGCCCGGCGTTCACGGCCTGCTGACCTCCGACGTGGACCGCGCGGGTCCTTCCCACGAAAATCCACCATGCCCCACTTTCCCCCACCTGTCAACGGACCCACGCTGCGCCAGCCGCCCCGGCATGTCGCGGAACATGTCCGCGCAGGTGGCAGCGGTGGTGGCAGGTGGGGGGGCGAGAGCGGCGTTACCAGGGGGCGCCGGTGGTCAGCCGGCGGTGAGCGTGTCCCCCAAGTAGGCGTGCCAGTCGGGCTGCAGCCCTCCGACGGCCACGACGAGCCAGAACGCCGGCCTGGGCGCGAACGGCCGGCGACGCAGCGTCATGCCCGCCTCCGCCGGCGTGCGGTCCATCTTGCGGCTGTTGCAGCGCCGGCACGCGGCGACGACGTTCTCCCACTCGTGGCACCCGCCGCGGCTGCGGGGCACGACGTGGTCGACGTTCTCGGCGGGACGGGCACAGTACTGGCACGCCTGCTCGTCGCGCATGAACACGCCACGGCGGCTGAGGGCGGCGCGGCGGCGGTACGGCACGCGCACGTAGGTGCGCAGCCGGACCACCGACGGCCCGACGATGTCCAGGTGCTCGGACCGGAACCGGTGCCCGTTGTTGTGCACGACATCGGCCTTGCTGGCCAGCACGAGCACCACCGCGCGGCGCGCCGTCACGACCGACAGCGGCTCCATGGTGGCGTTGAGGACGAGCACCCGGCCCAGATCGAGCCTGGCCGCCGGCCGCGGGCGCTGGCCGTCGCGCGCCGCGCTGCCGTCCAGGACGACCACGTCGTGGCCGTCGGGCAGCGGCGGCGCCGATGGCGCTGCGGCGACCGTGTCCACACTGCTCTCCCTGCCCCGGGCCCGACCGCGCGAGTCAGTCGACCGCAGTGCGTGGGGCCGAGCCGGCGCGGTCACTGTAGCATCGGGCCGGGCCCCGGCCGTCACGGTCCGTCCGCCGGCACGGCCTCCCCACCACCGGCCCGCACGACCGCCGGCCGGTCCCTCGTCCTCCGCAGGTCGCAGATCTCGAAGCCGGTCAGCGCGTTGAGCGTGCTGCCCCAGACCAGCACGAGCGACTCGATGGCCTCCCGCCGCTCGTGCGGCTCGCCCAGAACCAGCCAGCAGTACGCGAAGTGCTCGACCATGGCGACCAGCGCCGACGCCACCGTGTCCGCGGACGGGCCCTCGCGACGGCGGGAGGCCGCCAGCGCCAGGGAAACGTTGTGCGCGACGCGCCGCACGAACGCCGCCCGCACCTCGCGGTACAGGTCGCTGAAGGCGCGCTCGTCCCGCGCGGCCTGCAGCCAGGTGCGCATGATCACCGCGTCCCGCTCGTACAGGTCCAGGAAGCCGCCGATGATCCGCTCGAGCGCCCCCCGGACGTCGCCGGCCTCCCACAGGGCCGAGGCGAGCTCGTCCATGTCCGCCTGGCTGGAACGGACCAGGTCGTCGAGCAGGGACGACTTGTTCTCGTAGTAGGTGTAGAAGGTGCCGTGGCTGACCCCGGCGCGGCGGACGATGTCCTCGACCCGCGTCCCCTGCCAGCCGAGCTCGGAGAAGGCCTCCCGGGCGGCTCGTCGCAGGCGGCCGGCGGTGCGCTCGCCGCGGGTGAGAGGTCGCTCGGCGGCGACGTCGGCGTCCGGACTGGTCATCTCCAGGCGATGGTACCGGCTGCCCGCGCGGTCAGTCCCGCTCGCGCGGCACGACCCCGTGCAGATGGCAGGCGACCTCGGCCTCGGCGTCGCCGGGTCCGGCCCGGACCCGCTGGAGCGCCGGCTCGGGTCCCTCGCCGAAGCCGACCACCACGGCGTCGCCGTCGCGCCGGACGGCGGTGACGGCCCCGAACACGGGCGCCGCCCGCTTCACCGACAGGGTGTGGTGGCGTGCCCGGTTCCGGCCTGGGCGGAAGGGTCGCTGCCGATACAATGATGCGGGCCCGGTGGCCGGGATCCGCCTGCACCCCGGCGGTGCGACGGCGAGAGGTGCCGCGTGACGACGGAAGACCAGGTGGGGGGCGGGGTCGAGTCGTCCGCCCGCGCCACCGGGCCCCGCCCTGACGTCGCGGCCCGCTTCGCCGGCATCGAGGCGGCGGTCGCGCACGTCCTCGAGGGCAAGGACGCAGTCGTCCGACTGGCGCTGCTGGCCCTGCTCAGCGAGGGCCACCTGCTCATCGAGGATGTCCCCGGCGTGGGCAAGACCCTGCTGGCCAAGGCGGTCGCGCGGTCGCTGGCGTGCAGCGTGAGGCGCGTGCAGTTCACCCCCGACCTGTTGCCGAGCGACGTCACCGGGGTCACCGTCTACAACGCCGAGCGCGGCGACTTCGAGTTCAAGCCGGGGGCGGTGTTCACCAACGTCCTGCTGGGCGACGAGATCAACCGCGCCGGCCCGAAGACCCAGTCGGCCCTGCTCGAGGCGATGGAGGAGCGCACCGTCACGGTGGACGGCACCACCCACGAGCTGGGCGTGCCGTTCATGGTCATCGCGACGCAGAACCCCATCGAGCTGGACGGCACTTTCCCGCTCCCCGAGGCGCAGCGCGACCGGTTCCTGATGCGCATCTCACTGGGCTATCCCTCGGCGGACGCCGAGGTGGCCGTGCTCGACACCCACGGCTCGGGTGAGCCGCTGGCCGACGTCAGGCCGGTCGCCGACGCCCGGGAGGTCGCGGCGATGATCCTCGCCTGCCGGGGGGTCCACGTCGCCGCACCGGTGAAGCGCTACCTCGTGGACCTCGTGCGGGCCACCAGGTCGCACCCAGCCGTCGAGCTCGGCGCCTCTCCCCGCGCGTCGCTCGGGCTGCTGCGGGCGTCCCGGACGCTGGCGGCCGTCGAGGGACGCGACTACGTCGTCCCCGACGACGTCAAGCGGCTCGCCCCCGTCGTGCTGTCCCACCGACTCGTCCTCGGCGGCGACGCGCAACTGGCGGGACACGAGGGCGGGCACATCGTGGACGAGCTGCTGTCGTCGGTCCCGATCCCAGTCGGACAGCTCTAGCCCCGTGCCATCCCGGCGCGGCCACGGTCTGCTCGCGGCGTCGGCGGCGCTGTGGCTGGCGGGCCGCGTGCTCGGGCTCGGCGAGCTGTACGTGGCCGCTGCCGCGGCCGCCGCGCTCGTGGCGCTGTCCACCGTCGCCGTGCGCGGCGCGAGCGGCGCCGTGACCCTGGAGCGGGCCGTGTCCCGCGACCGCCTCCACGCCGGCCAGGGCGCGCAGGTCACCCTGCGGCTGCGCAACGCCGGCCCGCTGCCGACCGCGCTGCTGCTGGTGAGCGAGGACGGCGACCCCGCGCTGGGCGGGTGCGCGCGCTTCGTCGTCCCACCCCTGGCTCCCGGGCGCGGTGTGGACCTGCGTTACGAGATCCGGGCCGGCGCGCGGGGGCGACGGCGCGTCGGCCCCGCGCGCGTCGGCGTCCGCGACCCCTTCGGGCTGGCCGAGCGCCGCCACGCCCACACCGGCGCCCGCGAGGTCGTGGTCTATCCGGCGCTGCAGCGGCTCTCGCCCTCACCGGCCACGCAGCCGGGGGGTTGCGCGGACGGCGGGGCCCACGCGCGCATGCTGGGCCCGGGGGACGAGTTCCACGCCTTACGCGACTACGTGAGCGGCGACGACGTGCGCTTCGTGCACTGGGCGTCCACGGCGCACCGCGGCACGCTGACGGTCCGCCAGAACGAGCGGGCCTGGCGCTCCCGGGCCACGGTGATCTGCGACCTTCGTGTCCGGGGGGCGCCCGACCTCCTCGAGCGGACCGTGTCGGCGGCCGCCAGCGTCGTCGCCCACCTGGCCGCACGCCGCCACGACATCCGGCTCGTGCTCGTCGGCCAGGCGACCCCGCCGGGGCCGGCCGGCACGGCAGAGCTGCTGCGGCGCCTCGCCGAGGTGGCGCCGGCGCGCGTGCGCGGACTGGCCGGTGCCCTCGACGGCGTCCCCCCGTCCGGCCCCCTGCTCGTCGCGGTGCTCCCGGCCCCGGGCCCCGGGCCGGCCGATGACGCCCGGGTGATTCGCCGCGCCGGTCGCGGCTACAACACCCGGCTGGCGCTCCTCGTGGACGGCGACAGGCCCGGCGGCGGGGCGGGGGCGCTGCTCGGAGCCCTGTCCGCCGCCGGCTGGCGGGTGGGCGTCGCGGGGCGCGAGGACGCGCTCGACGCGGTCTGGCGGGGGCTCTCCCGCCGGCGCACCCGCCCGCCGCGCCCCACGTCGGCCGGCCGGCGGACCCGGGCGTGAGTGCGCCGGCCACGCCCGCCCGGCGTCCCGCCCGGTCCGTGACCACGGGACCGGACCTGCCCGACCGGCGCACCGCGTGGCTGGCCGCCCTGCTGGTGGCCGCGTGCCTGCCGCTGGAGCGGTTGTTCGTTGACCTGGACTTCGTCGGCCGGGTGGGAGTGCCGCTGGCATGCTCGCTGGGGGTCGCCTGGGCCGGGCGCCGGCTCCGCCTGCCGCTCGGGGCCGCGGTGGCGGCTGGCGTCGCCGGCTACGCGCTGTACTGCGCCTGGGCGCTCCTTGGCCACACCCTCGCCGCCGGGCTGGTGCCGGGGCCTGTCACGTTCCGGGCCTGGCGCTCCCTGTGGGACTCCGGGTGGGAGCTGGTGGCGGTGCGGCAGGCGCCGACCTTCGTCGAGCCCGGCCTGCTGCTGGTGACCGTGACGGCGGTCTGGGCGCTCGCCCTGACCGCGGACTGCCTGCTGCACCGGGCCCGGGCCCCCTTCGCCGCACTGGGGCTGGTCGTGGCGACCTGGGTGGTCCCGCTCGTGCTGGCCCGGCCCGCCGGCGCCGGCGCCTGGTCGGCCACGCCGGTGCTGGCCTGCGCGGCAGGGCTGCTGCACAGCACCGCCCGGCTCGACGCGGCGCGGTGGGGACGGTGGGTCCGCGACCCGCGCTCGGCCCGGCGGGGCCCGCTGGAGCGGGCCGCGGCCGGCCCCGCGCTGGCGTGCCTGGCGATCGTCGTGGGTCTGGTGTCGGCGACCGTCCTGCCGGGTTGGGGGTCGGCGGCCTGGCTCAGCCTGCGGGGGATGGGCGCCGCGACGCTGTCGCCCAACCCCATGGTCGACCTGCGGGCGGGGCTCGTCGCCTCCGACCCGCGTCCCCTGCTGCACGTGCGGACACGCCAGCCCGTCTACCTGCGCACCACGTCGCTGGACACCTACGGCGAGCGCGAGGAGTGGACCAACGATGGTGTCGACGCCCGCGACGCCGGCACGTCGGTGCCGGTGGTCGAGCGCGTCGAGGAGGCCCAGCGCGTCACGGTCGACGTCACGGTCGACGACATGACCCGTGGCCGTCTCGTGCCGGCGCCCTACCAGGCCAGGGAGGTCACCGGCCCGGCGGCCGGCCGCCTGCGCTTCGACCCCGAGCTGTCGACGTTCGCGCTGGCGCCCGGCGAGCGGCTCCCCCCGGGGTCCTCCTACACCGTGGCGGCCGCGGTGCCGGCACCGGACGCCGCCGACATCGCGGGCCACGCGACCCCGGACCCCACCGGGGGGCGGCTCACCGCCCTGCCCGACGACCTGCCCGAGGCGGTGGGCGACCTCGCCGCCGACGTCGTGGGCGACGCCGGGGCCGTGACGCCGTTCCAGCGGGCCATGGCCATCCAGTCACATCTGCGGGGGTGGGAGTACACCACCGAGCCGCCGCCCGGTCACTCGGGCTCGGCGTTGGAGGCCTTCCTGCAGCGCCGCAGCGGCTACTGCGAGCAGTTCGCCGCGACCATGGCCGTGATGCTCCGCACCCTCGACATCCCCGCCCGCGTGGCGGTCGGCTTCACCCCGGGCGCCCGCGTCGGGCGGGACGAGTACGTCGTCAGCAGCGCCGACGCGCACGCGTGGGTCGAGGTGCTGTTCCCCGGCCACGGCTGGGTCAGCTTCGAGCCGACGCCACGCTCGGACGGCAACGTGCTCGTGCCGACCCCCGCCAACCTCGCGCCCACGCAGACCGTCGCCGAGGCGGACCCGGGCGACGCCACCGCCGACGACTTCCTCGGTCTGGGCAGCCTCACGTCGCCCGGGGGCGTCCCCCCCGCCGAGCGCGAGCTGCTGCGCGGCGCGGCCGACGGGCCCGGGGGC
>JAHWKQ010000102.1 GCA_019347785.1 Actinomycetota bacterium | reverse complement strand
CAAGGACACCTCGGGGCCGGCGATGAACATCCTGATCAAGGTGATGACGATCGTGTCGCTGATCTTCGCCTCGGCATTCGTCTAGGCGCGGACCCGACGACGCGGTCCCGCGCCGGGTCACCAGCGCAGCTGCACGCCCTCGCGGGCCAGGGTCGCCTGGAACCGGTCCAGCAGGTCGGGGCGGGCGCGCACCTGGCGGGGCACGGCCCGGTTGGCGGCGCAGAAGGCCGCGAGCCGACCGGCGACCTCGCCGACGTTCCACTCCACGGGGTGCACCCGGTAGCAGCCGTTGGTGATGTGGGTCGTGCCGATGTTCTTCGCGCCCGGCAGCAGGTTGTCCAGGCGCACCGGCACCAGGGCGCCGAGCGGCAGCTCGAACGGGCAGGTGGCCAGGTCGACGTACGGGTCGCCGCCGGTCGACGGGTGCAGGTCGATGCGGTAGTGGCCGACCCCGACCGTGTCGGGGTAGCGCACGGCGCCGTGGTCGCCGCGCACGTCCAGGGCCAGATCTTGCTCGACGACGGTGCGCTCGGCGCGGATCCGGCGCGACTCGCGGACGTAGGGCGTCCTGGCCAGCCCGTCGCGCGTCCCGACGACGTCGCCGCGCAGGCGCAGCCCCGGGTAGCCGGCGCCGCCGTCTCCGCGCGGCGCCTCGGTCTGCAGCCAGTACAGCAGTCCGAGGGCCAGCCGGCGCGCCCCCTCGACGTGCCGGGCGGCCTCGTGGGCGGGGACCCCGTAGATCGGGCCCTCGGCGTAGTCCGATTGGGGCCAGTTGACCAGCGTGATGTCGCTGGGGTACGCGCCGGTCGTGAAGTTGCGCCGGGCGGCGATCCGGCGGTAGCGCCACAGCTCCCGGTCGCCGGTGTCCGCGGCGTTACCGGCCGGCTCGTCGTCGGGATTGGGCGTGAACCCGCGGGTCACCGGGCGCAGGGTCACGGGGTCCGGGGCGACCCAGCTCAGCCGGTCGCGCCAGCGCCCGTAGCCGCGGGGCCGGTCGATCGTGTGGTCCCGGCCCGGCAGGTGGTCCAGCGCGAAGCAGACCGTGACCGGTTGCATGTTCAGCGGCTGGGCCCGGGCGGGGGCGTGGGGCTCGCCGGTGTCCTCGCGGGACTCGGAGCCGGTGACGTGCTCCGCGCCGGCCTGGGCCAGCAGCTCGCCGGTCTCGGTGGCGTCGATCACCCAGTCGGCGGCCACGACCCGCTCGCGGCCGTCCCGCAGGTCGGCCAGGGCGACGGTCCGGAGCCGGTCCCCGTCCACCTCCGCCGCGGCCGGCGAGTGACGGTCAAGGATGCGCAAGCGCCCCGCCGCGCGGTGGGGCGCCAGCATCGCGTCGATGACGGCCAGCGCGACCCGCGGCTCGTGCGCCAGTGCGCTCACCGCCGCAAGCCCCGGGTTCAGGTGAGGGCGCGCCCGGGCCGCCTCCGTCAGCGGGAACCGGGACCGGTAGTGGGCGCGTATGCCGTCCCGCAGCCGCCGGTAGCGCGCCGTGCGGCCGGACCGCTCGATCCTGGGGTGTTCGTCGGGGGGGACGGCCTGGGCGGTCAGCTGGCCCCCGAGCCGGTCGGTCTCCTCGGTCAGGATCACCGAGCACCCCGCCTCGGCCGCGGCGAGGGCGGCGGCCACCCCGCCCAGCCCCCCGCCGACGACGAGGACGGCGGCCGTGTCCCGGGCCAACGGTCCTAGGCCTCCAGCCGGCCCCAGCCGTACAGCCAGGTGAGCTCCGGGCGCTCCAGGAGGTCGGGACGCCGCTGGACCTGCACCTGCCGGTAGCCGGCCCCGAGCAGCAGCGCCTTGAGCTCGTCGGCCGTGACCGTGGTCGCGTGGACCGTGCCTGCCGGCGGGTCGTCGACCGCCTCGAGGTCCCCGCTCCCCTCCCGGAACGACAGCATCACCGGTCCTCGGCGCTGCACCCTGCGAAGCTCGGCCAGGCCCCGGCGCATGTGCCCCCGGGGCAGGTGCTGCAGCGCGGCCGGTGCCCACACGCCGTCGAACACGTCGTCGGCGAATGGCAGGCGCCGGTAGTCCCAGCACGCCAGGGCGCCCTTCGGGAACAGCGTGTGCCCCACGCGCATGGACTCCTGCGACAGATCGCCGGCGACGACCCGCAGGCCCGCGTCGCGCAGCAGGCGGACGTCCAGGGCGGGACCACAGGCCACGTCGATGACGCGGCCCCCGCGGCCGACCATGTCGGCGAACCTGCGGATGGCGGCCAGGGGACGGCGCGCGCGCCACTGTTGCTGGTACTCGCCGGCCGCCTCGTCGTAGGCCGCGATGGTGTCCGTCAGGCGGCGGTCCACGAGGACGCTCCGGTCAGACGTCGACGGAGGCCTGCGTGCGGTCGCCGTCGGCCTCGAGGCCGACCTGGAAGCGCATGTTGACCCGCATCCCCTCGCCCCGCTCGAACGAGACGGAGTCCGCCAGCCCTCGGATGAGGATGACCCCCAGCCCGCCCTCCTGCAGCGGGTCACGGTCGTTGAGCGCCTCGGGCGGCTCGGGGTCGAAGCCGGCGCCGGCGTCGGCGATGGTGACCTCGAAGCTCGACTTGGTCGGCCCGAACGACAGCACGACCGGGGCGCCCTCACCGTCGCGGTTGTGCGCGGCCATCGCGTTGGTCGTCGCCTCGCTCACGGCGATCCGCAGGTCCTCGACGCGCTCCTCGGCCATCCCGGCCAGGCGCGCGGCCGCGCACACGATGAGGCGCGCCAGCCCGACGTAGGCGACGTCGGGGGGGAGGTGCAGGTCGACGGCCGGCATCAGCCGGAGTCCTGCAGCGCCTCGTCGAGAGAGTCGTGGATGGGGAAGACCTTGGTCAGGCCGGTGATGCGGAAGATCTTGAGGATGCGCTCCTTGTCGCAGACGAGCCGCAGGCTGCCGTCGTGCGAGCGGACGCGCTTGAGGCCCCCCACCAGCACGCCGAGCCCGGTCGAGTCGAGGAACTCCACCTTCGTCATGTCGACGACGATGTGGTGGCGGCCGTCCTGGACCAGCTCGATGAGCCGCTCGCGCAGCTTGGGAGCCGTGTAGACGTCCACCTCACCCGCGACTTCCAGGACCGTCGCGGCGCCCTCGTCGCGGTGGTTGAGAGACAGCTCCACAGTCGCTCCTCGACGGATGTCGCCCCCGTGACGGGGCGCTCCGCCACAGCGTCGGCCGCCGAGGTTCTGCCCGCAGCCGGGGGGCGCGAAACGCGGCGACCGGGCCCGCAGCGGGGCCGGTTAGCCTCCCCAGCGTGGACCCCGAGACGCTGCTGCGCGATGTGCAGGACGAGCTCGCCGGGCGCCACCCGTCGACCGACGGCCGCCCGCGCATCGTCCACCTGCGGCGGCTGCCGCCCCGCCGGGCCGACCTGGTGGCCGTGCCCGAGGACCTGCCGGCGCTGCTCGTCGGCCGCCTGGAGCTCGGCGGGGTGCGGTCGCTGTACCGTCACCAGGCCGAGGCGCTGGCCCAGGTGCGCGCCGGCCGGCACGTCGTGGTGGCGACCGGCACCGCCAGCGGCAAGAGCCTGTGCTACCAGCTGCCCCTGCTGGAGCGGCTCGTGCGCGACGACAAGGCCTGCGCCCTGTACCTGGCGCCCACCAAGGCGCTGGCGCGCGACCAGCTGGCGGCGCTGCGCGGCTTCCGGCTCCCCCAGGTCCGCGCGGCCGCCTACGACGGGGACACCCCGGCCCGCGAGCGCGAGGCGATCCGTCGCACGGCCAACGTCGTGCTGACCAACCCCGACATGCTGCACGTGGGCCTGTTGCCCCAGCACGCCCGGTGGGCCGACTTCTTCCACCGGCTGGAACTGGTCGTGGTCGACGAGTGCCACGTGGCCCGGGGCGTGTTCGGCTCCCACGTGGCGGCGATCCTGCGCCGGCTGCGCCGGGTGTGCGAGAGGTACTCCGCGGGGGCGGCCGCCGGCCCGCGCGCCCGACCCCCCCGGGCGTCGGCCCCCGGCCGATCACCGGGCCCGACGTTCGTGCTGGCGACCGCCACCATCGCCAATCCCGGCGGGCACGCCGCCAACCTCGCGGGCCTGCCGGTCACGGAGATCACCGCCGACGGGTCACCGCACCCGGGCGTGGTGGTGGCGCTGTGGGAGCCGCCGCTGCGGGACGAGCGGACCGGCGCGCGCCGCTCGACCATCGCCGAGGCCGGCGACGTGCTCGGCGGGCTCGTGCGCCGGGGCCCGGCGACGCTGGCCTTCGTGCGCTCCCGCAGGGGCGCGGAGCTCATCGCCCGCCAGGCCCGCGACGGCGTGGACGAGCCGGCGGTGATGGCCTACCGCGCCGGTCTGCTGGGCGAGGAGCGCCGGGCCGTCGAGCGTGGCCTGGCCGAGGGCCGCGTCCGCGGGGTGGCGACGACCGACGCGCTGGAGCTGGGCATCGACGTGGGGGAGCTCGACGCGGTCGTCGTCGCCGGCTGGCCGGGCACGGCCGCGTCGCTGTGGCAGCAGGCCGGGCGCGCCGGGCGGCGGGGGCGGCCGGCCACGGTCGTGTTCGTGGCGGCCGACGATCCCCTGGACCACTACCTGCTCGATCACCCCGACGAGCTCGTCGGCAGACCGCTGGAGGCGGCCGTCGTCGACGTCACCAACCCCTACGTGCTGGAGCCCCATGTGGAGTGCGCGGCGTGGGAGCGGCCGGTCGCGCCCGACGAGGACAGCTTCGCGCCCGCGGTGCTCCCGGCGACCCTGGAGCGGCTGGGGGAGCGCGGGCGGCTGCGGGCACGGGCGGGACGCTGGTTTCCCACCGGGCGACGCTCCCCGGCAGCCGGCATCGGCATCCGCAGCGCCGGCGGGCAGCCATACGCGATCGTCGAGGCCACGACCGGTGCGCTCATCGGGGAGGTCGACGCCGCGAGGGCGTACCGCACGGTGCACACCGGGGCGATCTACCTGCATCAGGGCCGGGCGTACCGCATCCGACGGCTCGACCTGGTCGAGCGCGTCGCCCTGGCCGACCCCTATGACGGACAGGACTTCACGCGCCCGCGCAGCGACACCGACATCCGCGTGGTCCGGACCACCGAGCGCACGGCGTGGGGGCGCTGCGCCCTGCACCTGGGCCGCGTGGCCGTGACCACCCGTGTCCTGGGCTACGAGCGCCGGCGTCCGGGGGCGCCACGGCCCGTCGAGGCCGCCGACCTGGACCTGCCACCCATCGACCTGGCGACCCAGGGGCTGTGGCTGACGCTGCCCGACGAGGTGCTGACCGAGGCGGGCGTGGCCCGGGCGCGAGTGCCCGGCGCGGCCCACGCGGCCGAGCACGCCGCCATCGGCCTGCTGCCGCTGTTCTCGATGTGCGACCGCTGGGACGTCGGTGGGGTGTCGACCGCCCGCCACCCGGACACGGGCGTGGCGACGATCTTCGTCTACGACGGCTACCCGGGCGGGGCGGGGGTGACCGAGCGCGCGTTCCGCACCGGGACCGGGCACCTGCGGGCGACGTTGGCGGCCATCGCCGGCTGCCGGTGCGCCCACGGCTGCCCCTCGTGCGTGCAGTCGCCCAAGTGCGGCAACGGCAACTATCCGCTGGACAAGCCCGGGGCGGTCGCGCTCCTGGCGGCCGGGCTCGCCGACGCGGGGCCGTAGCCCAGGTGCAGGTGATCGCCGTGGGCGCGGTCGCTGAACCATCCCGGGACCGCCTCGTACTGTGGGAACGGGCTGCCCACCTCGTCGGGCCGCAGCGGCCCGGACAGCCCCAGCAGCGCCTCGACGAGATCGCGTGCCCCGTCGTTGGAGGCGTCGACCGCCCGCCCGCCGACCATCCAGATGTCCGCGCCGCGCCCGTGCCAGTGCTCGGAGACCTCACAGCCGGGCTCGTCTCCGCCCCCGACGCACCGTGAGTGGCCGCTGCGCAGCACCGACACGGCGATCCGGTGGCGGGCCCCCAGCGTGCGCAGCAGCGCCACCACGCGCGGGTCGACCGCACCGGCGCGCACGTCGGCCCTCGCGGCCTCGCTCAGCTGCACCCGCGGGTCGGCCAGCAGCCGCGCGCCGCCGCCGCCCCGGATGACCAGCGCGTCCCCGGTGGTCGCGCCGAAGGCCCCCGCGGGCGGCTCGACCCGGGCCGCCGCCCGGGCCGGGACCGCGGGAACGATGGCGCGCACGAGGTGGGTGCGGGGGGTCACGGCGGCCTCCACCGTCACCGCGAACGGCCAGTCCCGGATCCCCGTGACCGTGCCGAGCGCGTTTCCCGAGCGCTCCACGGCGGTCACGTGGGCGTCGTTGGCGGCGGCCAGACGCCGGGCGGCGGCGTGGGGGTCGCCGTCGCCGCCGGCCAACGGCGAGGCCGCCATCGCCGCCAGGGCCACCGCGTCCGCTGCGGCTCTGGCCCGCCCTGCGGTGACGCCGAGGTCGCATACGGCGGTCACGGCCGCGAGGCCGAGCGCCAGGGACACGCTGGCCGACAGCACCGCGAGCAACCCGGCGCCACCCGCCTGGCTCCCGCGGTCGACCGGGCGCCGCGTCGCCCTCACGGCGCGTCGCCCCGACGCGGTCTGATCACGCCGCCCACGGAGACCCCCGGGTCCGCCCAGCCGTCGGCGCCGCCGGACGGGTCGGTCTCGGTCCGCATCGTCGCCCGTGCGGGCAGCCAGACCGTGACGCCGAAGCGGGCGAGGGCGGCGCTGCGCAGGCGCACGAGGGCGGTCACGAGGTCGCCCGGCAGCCGCCGGCCGGAGGGCGGCTCCAGCTCGACCTCGACCGCCCGGCCGCCGCCGGCCTCGGTCACGGCCGCCCGTACGGCCTCGTCGTCGTCGACGGCGGCGGCGCGCGCGGCCTCGCGGGCCAGCCCCTGCACGGCGACGATCTCGGCGCCGAGCAGCGCGGCCTGCACGAGCAGCAGCACGAGCAGCGCCACCGCCGGCGTCACCAGCGCGAACTCGATCGCCTGGCTGCCCCGCTGCCCGGGGGAGGCGCCGGCGTCGCCGGCGCCTCCCGGCGGGGTCGTCAGGCCCATGACCCCACGGTGGACGTGATGAAGCCGATGACCGCTTCCACGACGGTGCGCAGGACGTCGGGGTTGCGCAGCAGCGCGACGAGCGCGCCGCACGCGGCTGCGCTCACGCCGCCGAGCATGGCGTACTCGGCGGCCTGGGCCCCCGACTCCCCGTTCACGCGGAGACGGTCCAACCGGCGCCGAGCGCCGTCACGCGCCCGGTCCGACAGCTCGCCGACGCCGGTCGCGGTGCTGACGACGAGGGCGGAGGTGGTGTGTCGCATTCGTGCTCCTTGTCTGTCGGTGCGTCAGCCCACCGCCCCGGCGAACGCCGTCCACAGCAGTGGCGGGACGACGGCCAGCACGAAGGCGGGCAGCGTCAGCAGGGTGGTGGGGAAGACGAGGGCCAGCTGGGCGCGCTCGGCGGCCTCCTCCGCGGCGGCGCGCCGGTCGGCGCGCAGGTCGTCGGCCAGCCGGCGCAGCGCGGGCCGGACGGGGGCGCCCCACCGGGCGCAGGCCGCCAGGACAGCCCCCAGGTCCGACAGCCCCCCGTCGGCGAAGGCGGCGTCCGGCGACCAGCCCCCGTGCAGACGTCGGGCCGCGGCCTCCAGCGGCTCGCGCGCCGCCGTCGGTCCCAGACGGCCGGCCGTGGCCACGGCGTCCCGGGCCGTCAGGCCGGCGAGCAGGCCGACCATGACGAGCTCGACGGCCTCGGCGGCACCGCCGGCGGGTACGTCCGATGAGGCCGCCGGTGAGCGTCGCAGCGCGACGGTCGCCCCGGCGGCGCCCGCGACGACGCCGGCCGCGGGACCCAGCGCGACGGCCGCCACGGCGAACGCGGGG
>JAHWKQ010000101.1 GCA_019347785.1 Actinomycetota bacterium | reverse complement strand
CGGGGCCCGAAGGCGACGTTGTCCAGCGCCGGCAGGTGCGGGAACAGCAGGTGGTCCTGGAAGACGACCCCGACGGCGCGGCGCTCGGGTGGCAGGCGGACCCCCGCGGCGGGGTCCTCCAGGATTCGGCCGCCGAGGGTCACCCGGCCGGCGGCCAGCGGCACGAGCCCGGCCAGGGCGCGCAGCAGCGTCGTCTTGCCGGCCGCGTTCGGCCCGACCACGGCGACGACCTCGCCCGCCGCCACGCGGACGGCCACGTCCAGGTGCAGGGCGCCGTGCGTGAGCCGCACGTCGGCGGCCAGGGTCACGCCACGCCCAGGAAGCGGCCGCGCAAGGCGACCAGGACGGTGACCGACACGGCCAGAAGCAGCAGGCTGAGCACGAGGGCGGCCTCGGGCCGTGGGCCCTGCAGCGCGGTGTAGACCGCCAGTGGAACGGTCCGGGTCCTGCCGGGCAGGTTGCCGGCGAAGGTGATCGTGGCACCGAACTCGCCCAGCGCCCGGGCCCAGCACAGCGCCATGCCGGCGGCCAGCGAAGGGGACGCCAGCGGCAGGGTCACCCGGCGCAGCACCGTCCAGCGGCCGGCGCCCAGCGTGGCGGCCACCGCCTCGTAGCGGCGGTCGGCCGCCCGCAGGCCGGCCTCGAGGGTGACGACCAGGAACGGCATGGCCACGAACGCCTCGGCGACCACGACCCCGGCCGTGGTGAAGGGCAGCGTGAGGCCGGTCCCGCCTGACAGCGGTGCGCCGAGCAGGCCCAGGCGGCCGAAGGCGAGCAGCAGCGCGACGCCGCCGACGACGGGCGGCAGGACCATCGGCAGGACGCACAGGGCACGAAGGAGCCGCTTGCCGGGGAACTCCAGGCGGGCCAGCACCCAGGCCAGCGGCACGCCCAGCACGGTCGCCAGGCCCAGCGCGGACAGCGAGCACACCAGCGACAGCCGCAGCGCCGCCCGCACCGCGGGCGTCGCCAGCAGCCCGCCCACCGCCGCCCAGGGCGCGCGCAGCAGCAAACCGGCGAGCGGTACGACCAGCAGCCCCACGCCGAGCGCGGCCAGCCCGCCCATCACGCCCGGCAGGGCCCCACCGCCCCCCGCCCGGCCGCTCACCGGGAGAGGAAGCCGTGCGCGGCCAGGATGCGCTGGCCGGCCGGGGACCGGACGAAGGCGGTGAACGCGCGGGCGGCGGCGGGGTCGGCCGCGCCGCGCAGCACGGCGATCGGGTAGGCGGCGACGACGTTGCGCGCGCGGGGGATGGCCACGCCGGCGACGTCGCCGCCGGCGGCGCGGATGTCGCTGGTGTAGACGATGCCCGCGTCGGCCTCGCCGAGCGCGACCTTGGACACCACGGCCGAGGTCTCAAGCTCCAGGGACACCGGGTGGACGTCGACCTCCGCCGCGCGCAGGGCCCTGCGCGCGTACCGCCCGACCGGCACGGGCGACGCCGCCAGTACCACGGCGACGTCGGGGGCGGCGAGGTCGCCCAGGTCGCGGACGCCCCGCGGGTTGCCGGGCCGCACGGCGACGGCGAGCAGGTTGCGGCCGAACGGGCGCGCCCGCCCGGCGACGAGCCCGGCGTCGGCGACGACCCGCATCTGCGCCCGGTCGGCGGAGGCGAACACGGCCGCCGGGGCGCCCTGGACGATCTGCGCCGCCAGGGTCGAGCTGCCGGCGGAGTTGACCGCGACGTCGACGCCTGGTCGGTCGGCCTCGAAGGCCCGCTGGACCTGGCCGAACGCCGCGGAAAGCGAGGACGCGGCGAACACGGGCAGCCTCGTCGCCTCGCCGCCCGCGGCCCCGGCACCGGCGCAGGCGGTGGCCGCCAGGCAGACCACCAGCGCCCACACCAACCGCCGCCACACCGCTGCGCCACCCACGTCCGCCCATCATACCTATGTATGGCGCCCGCGACCCCGGCTGGTACCTGGGTATAGTGGGCTCTGAAAAGGCCCACGTACAACCCGGAGGCAGCCGTGCACGTCACCGACGTCCGGGCCCACCACCTGCGCGCGGAGCTGGAGGCGCCGTTCGGGTGGTCCCTCCACGCCACGGCCACCCGCCAGGCCCTGCTCATCGAGGTACGGACCGACGACGGGCTGGTCGGCTGGGGCGAGTCGGGCTCGGGGACGCTGCCGGACGCCGGGCGCCGGTTCGTCGAGGAGCTCCTGGCCCCGCTGACCGTGGGTGTGGACCCCTTCGACCTCGCCGGGCTGTGGCAGCGCGTGGAGCGCACCTTCGACCGGGCCGGCTGGACGACGGGAGGACTGCCCCTGCAGGCGTTCGCCGGCTTGGAGACGGCGCTGTGGGACCTCATGGGCCAGGCCACCGGGCGGCCGGTCTGGATGCTGCTCGGCGGCCGGGTCAGGCGCCGCGTGCGGGCGTACGCGACCGGGCTGTACTACCACCCGGCTGCCCCCGACCCCTCGGCGGCGCGCGAGCGGGAGGCGCGCGGCTACGCCGAGCGGGGCTTCACGGCGATGAAGATGAAGGTCGGCGGGCTCGCGCCCGACGACGACGTCCGCGAGGCCGAGAGGATCCGCGGGGCCATCGGCCCCGACGTCGCGCTCATGGCGGACGCCAACGGCGCCTACGACGCCGGCACCGCCGTTCGGGTCGCCCGGGCGCTGGAGTCCCTGGACGTGGCGTGGCTCGAGGAGCCCGTCGCCCGCGGGGACCTGGCCGGGTACGGCGAGGTGAGGGCGGCGGTGGGGATGCCCGTCACGGGCGGCGAGCACCTGGGGGGCCTCGACGCCTTCCGCGAGGTCGTCGCCCGCCGGGCGGTCGACATCCTGCAGCCCGACGTCGCCAACTGCGGCGGGCTGGCCGAGGCACGCCGCGTCGCGGCGCTGGCCCGCGCGTTCCACGTGCGGGTCTTCCCACACGTGTGGGGCACGCCGCTGGCGGTCGCCGCGGGGCTGCACTTCGCCGCGACGCTGCCGTCGACCCCGGCGACGGTCGACCCCGTCCCGCTGTTCGGCGACCCGGTTTTCGAGTACGACTGCTCACCGCATCCCATACGCGACGCGATGATGACCGACGACCTGCGCCCCCGCGACGGCTGGCTGGACGTCCCGGACGCGCCCGGGCTGGGCGTGCGCGTGGACCGCTCGGTCGTCGAGCGCTTCCGCGTCGCGTGACATCTGTAAGACTTCGTCGCACCCAAGGTTGAACCCTTGGCGACACCCGTGACGCAAAAGGTTCAACGTCATGCCTGACCAACCCCTCGGCGGGCGGGTGGCGCTGGTGACCGGGGCGAGTCGCCGTGGGGCGATCGGCGCGGCGGTCGCACGCCGCCTGGCGGCCGACGGGGCCCGGATCGTGCTGCACACGTGGTCGCCGCACGACGCCGCCCAACCCTGGGGCCAGGACGTCGGCGGCTCGGAGCTGGTCGACGAGCTGCGCGCCGCGGGCGGGGGGGCGATCGAGGTGGCGGCCGACTTCGCCGACCCGGCCGCCCCAGGCCGCGTGGTGGCCGCAGCCCTGGAGGCGTTTGGACGTCTCGACGTGGTCGTGGCCACCCACGCCAGAACCAGCACACAGTCCCTGGAGCAGCTCACGGCCGAGGAGCTCGACCGCAGCTACGCCGTGAACACGCGTGCCACGCTGCTGGTCGTGCGCGAGTTCGCCCTGCACCACGACGGGCGGGCCGGCCGCGTCGTCCTGTTCACCTCCGGCCAGTATCACGGGGCGATGCCCGACGAGCTGCCGTACGTCGCCTCGAAGGGCGCCCTGCACCAGGTGACGTCGAGCCTGGCCGTCCATCTGGCGCCCCGCGGGATCACGGTGAACTGCGTCGACCCGGGGCCGACGGACACCGGCTACGCGGGAGACGAGCTGCGGGGGCGGGTCGCCTCGCTCGTGCCCGCCGGTCGCTGGGGGACGCCGGTCGACACCGCCCGGCTGGTCGCCTGGCTGGTCAGCGACGAGGCGGCCTGGGTGACCGGCCAGGTCATCGCCTCCGACGGGGGCTGGTCAGCGCTGTCGGGGATGTGAGACGTCAGGGTCAGGAGGTTTCCAGGGCCTCGCGCAGGACCGCGACCCGGTCGGGGTTGACCCGGTAGTAGGAGTACTGGGCCTGCCGCTCGCGCGTCACCAGTCCGGCCGCCAGCAGCACCTTGAGGTGATGGGACACCGTCGGCTGCGCCAGGGCGACCGGCTCGGTGAGGTCGCAGGTGCATGCTCCGTCCGACTGCGCCGCGATGAGCGAAAGCAGCTGGAGCCGGGCCGGGTCGCTGAGCACCTTGAACCCGGCCGCGAGCTGCTCGGCCTCGTCCGCGGCCAGGGGTGACGCCAGCAGGGGCGGGCAGCAGGCCTGGATCGGCATCGTCGACATGTCCTCCATCATCGCACGCTGATTAGATTGACACATATCAATGTTAACGCCATACTGAGTACATAGACACAGATCGATAAGACCCCGTAGGACGGCCAAGGTGGGCGGACATGGGCACCGAGCAGGTCCGCTCCCACTACGCCGACCTTGCCCGGGCCGCCGACCGTGGGACATCGTGCTGTGACGCCTCCGGGCGGGATGCCTTCGGGGCCGGCCTGTACGAGGACGGACAGATCGCCGGACTGCCCATCGGCGCCGCCCGGGCCAGCCTGGGGTGCGGCAACCCGCCGGCCGTCGCCGACCTGGCGGCCGGCGAAAGCGTTCTCGACCTGGGCTCGGGGGGCGGGATCGACGTGCTGTTGTCGGCCCGTCGCGTCGGCCCGGGCGGCCACGTATACGGGCTGGACATGACCGACGAGATGCTCGAGCTGGCCGGGCGCCACGCGGCCGAGGCCGGCGCGACCAACGTCACCCTCCTCAAGGGCCACATCGAGGCCGTGCCGCTGCCCGCGGCCTCGGTCGACGTGGTCATCTCCAACTGCGTGCTCAACCTGTCGCCCGACAAGGCGGCGGTGCTCGCCGAGATCGCCCGCGTCCTGCGCCCCGGGGGACGCGTCGGCCTGTCCGACGTCGTCGCCGAGGACCGCCTCAGCCCCGCGCAGCGGGCCGACCGCGGCAACCGGGTCGGCTGCGTCGCCGGGGCGCTGTCCGTCCGCGAGTACGTCGACGGGCTGCGCACCGCGGGTCTGGCCGACGCCGGCGTGACCTTCACCCACGAGATCGCCGACGGGATCCACGGCGCGACCGTGCGGGCCGTCAAGCCACCCGCGGGAAGGAGGTGACCGATGGACCCCTGTTGCCCGGAGTGCTGCTGCGACGAGCGCTGCTGTGCCTAGGCAGCCTCGAGGTGGGCGAGCGCGGCCTCCCACGAGGGCGGGACGGCCGCGCCGCCCATCGTCCAACGCGCGGTGTGGAAGTCGCCCACGCCGGAGGCTCGCAGCCACCGCATGGCGTCCCGGTGGGGTTGGGCGCGCACGTACCGCGCCAGGGAGACGGCGTCCTCCCAGATGGTCAGGGTCCAGAACGTGCGGCGAAGGGGTGCCGCCCGCAGGGAGTATCCGAGCAGTCCCTCGCTGCGCGCCAGCTGCCGGATGCTGCGCCCGGTATGGCGCCCGAAGCTCGGCAGCGCCGTCCAGTGGCTGATCGGCAGCACCGTGACCAGCGCCACGTAGTCGTGGTCGGGCTGTGGCTGCGCGAACCAGCTCCAGGGCTTCTCAGTCGCCATGCATCGGCCTTCCCGGCGCACCTCGATGCGGGTTACGTGGATACCACCACTATCCGATAAAAGATAGTGCTACTATCCAATTGCTGTCAAGGCCTGGAGGTCGGAGTGCGGATCTCTGAGCTGAGCCGGACGAGCGGTGTGTCCGTCCCGACCCTGAAGTACTACCTACGGGAAGGCCTGCTGCCCCCTGGCGCGCCGACCGCCGTGAACCAGGCCGAGTACTCCGAGGGCCATCTCCGCCGCCTGCGCCTCATCGGGATCCTGACCGATATCGGGGGCTTGAGCCTGCGCGCCGTCGGGGACGTGCTCGACGCGATCGACGACGACAGCCTGACGACCCACCAGATGCTGGGCGTGGCGCATCACGCCCTCGGCCCCCGGGACACCGACGACGAGGAGCCCACCGCCGACGTGACGGCGGCCCGAGCGGATGTGGACCGTTTCCTGCGCGGGCGGGGCTGGCGGGTCAGCCCGCAGGCGCCGGCCCGCCGCTCACTCGCGCAGGCGCTGGTGACCCTGCGGCGTATGGGACGCGACATCGACGACGCCGTCCTCGACCGCTACGCCGACGTCGCGGACCGGCTCGCCGCCCAGGAGCTGTCGCGCGTGACGGGCAGCAGGTCGCGGATCGCGGCGATCGAGAGTCTCGTCGTCGGCACCGTCGTCTTCGAGGCGGTGCTGGTCGCGCTCCGGCGGCTGGCCCAGGAGCACCACTCCGCGCGGCGCCTGTCGCCGCGAACACGGGACGGGGGCCTCGTCGTCGACAAATAAAGTACACATCCGTACGGTCTTGCGGATGTAAGGCGTGATCACTACGGTGGCGGCGCAGCCACCCTTCTCCACCGCGCGACCACAAGGAGGCGGGCCCATGGGCCTGTACCCGACGCTGGGCACCGCGTTGACGGTCGTCGTCGCCGGCGCGGCGGCGGTCCTGATGGCGCGCGCGGCGGGCCCCGCCCGGGCCCCCGACCGGGTGCCGCCCCCCGAGCTGGTGCCGTTCCTGGGGGGCATGGAGCCGGAGACGCACGCGTGGAGCCGCTTCCACGCCCGCTACTACCCGATGGCCCTGCTCTTCATCGCCTTCGAGATGGAGATGATGTTCATGTACCCGTGGGCCGTGGTCTACGTCCGGGAGGGCGTCACGGCGCTGGCGGAGATGGGCATGTTCCTGGCGATCCTGGCGCTCGGCGTCCTGTACGCCTGGCGCGAGGGGGCCTTCCGGTGGCAGTAGGGCTCCTCGCGCGGGCCGCCGGGCGGGCGCGGGTTCCCGTCTTCCCCGTGGTGGGAGCCGGCGCCGCCAGGGCGGTACAGGACCTGCGGCTGCGACCGGAGGTGGAGCTGGTCTCCACGCCCCGCCACGCCACCGTCCTGCTGGTGGCGGGACAGGTGCCGCGGTCGCTGAGCCGGCCCCTGGCCCAGGTCCACGACCAGGTGCCCCACCCGCGGGCGACGGTGCGCTGGACCGGCTCCGGGTCCGGCCCCGACCGCGTCGTGCCGGCGGGGGCCACGGTCGTCGCAGCCGACGGGGATGTCGTGGCCGCCATCGCGTCCTGCCACCGCGGCCTGCTGTCGGGTGACCGCCCCTCCGAGGAGGACATGCGGCCGGCCGAGCCACCGAACGAGTGGCGCGGCGTCGGTCCCCACGGCCAGGGCGGCGAGGGGATGATGGGCGGCACGCCGTACGGCCGCCCGATGCCGATGACCGCCGACGACCGTGACGGGCTCGCCCTCGACCAGCTGTCGGTGCGGGTCGGCCCCCTCCTGCCCGCGCTCCCACCCGGTCTCGCGCTGGACGTCCGGTTGCAGGGCGACGTCGTGCAGCGGGCCGAGGATCCGGCGCAGCGAGAAGGCGAGGCTCAGCGCGTCGCCATCGCGGCGCAGCTCGCTCGTCGCCCGCCGGAGCCGCGCGAGCGCGAAGGGGTCCTCCGGGATCTCGGTGCCGTACGTCACGCTCGCCCCGGGCACGGCGCGCGTGGCTTCGAAGCGGACCGTGACGGTCGCGTCCGCCGCGACGGTCGCGGTGGGCTCGCGCCGGAACAGGCGCGGGTTCACGGTCGCCCGCGGCCCCGACGCGCCTGGCGCGGGCTCCTCGTCGAGGGCGCGGCGCTCCATCTCCTGCGGAGAGACGAGCGGTCCCTCCGGCTGGGGCTCCGCGAGCGAGGCGCCGGGGGCTCC
>JAHWKQ010000100.1 GCA_019347785.1 Actinomycetota bacterium | reverse complement strand
TCGACTCGGTCGGGGGGCGGCTGGACGCGACCGCGCAGATCCTCCGCCGCGAGACGGGGCTGATCCGCCACTTCGGCACGGTCGGGTCACTGCAGCCCGCCGGACCGAACGGCGCCGACCTGAACTGATGCGGGCCGCGACCATCCCGCCGCCGCCCGCGGACGTGGTCCAGATCGGCCCGCTGGTCGTCCACTTCTACGGGTTGTTGATCGCCCTCGGTGTGCTGCTGGCCGTGACGATCACGCGCCGGCGCTACGGCGCCCTGGGATGGGACCCCGAGCAGGTCGACCGCACCGCAGTCTGGGCCGTCGGCCTGGGTTTCCTCGGTGCGCGGCTGGCCTACGTCTCCACACACCTGGGGACGTTCGCGGGGCGGCCCTGGGCGGTCCTGTTCGTCTGGGAGGGAGGCCTGGCGCTGTTCGGGGGGCTCGCGCTGGGCACGGCCGCCGCCGCCTGGCACCTGCGCCGCGAGGGGGGCTCGATCCCCGCGCTGGCCGACGCGGCTGCGCCGGCGGTGCCCGTGGCGCAGGCCCTCGGCCGCTGGGGCAATTACTTCAACCAGGAGCTGTACGGGACGCCGACGGGCGTGCCCTGGGCGCTGGAGGTCGAGCCGGGCCAGCGTCTGGCGCCCTACGCCCGCTTCGCCACCTTCCATCCGACGTTCCTGTACGAGTCGTTGTGGAACCTCGCTCTGGCGGGGCTGATCGTGTGGATCGACGCGCGCGGCCTGCTGCGCCGGCGCGGCTCGTTGTTCTTCGTGTACCTGGCCGGCTACGGGCTGGGGCGCTTCCTCGTCGAGCTGTTGCGCACCGACACGACCTTCCGGGTGCTCGGCCTGAGCCGCAACAACTGGGTCGCCCTGCTGGTGTTCCTGGGGGGACTGGCGGGCCTGCGCTGGTGGGAGCGCGGCGCGGTGGGCTCGCGGGCGCCGGCGCCGCCGCGCTGACCCCGCCAGGTGCATTTCTATCGGATGGCGATGAAAGTTCTTGCGCCCGAGGGGACGGGAGGCCATGCTGGTGGCGGCAGTCAGGTTCCCGGGCGCGCGGCGCGCTCGGAGGACGGCCGCGCCACCGACGGCGACAGGAACCTTCGTCATGGAGTCTTGGGCCTACTGCCGGACCTGTGAGCGTTGGTACTACCTGCCGGAGCGTGACGGGGGCGACGGCCAGGGTCCCCTGCCCACGTGCCCGGTGTGCGCCTCCCAGCCGGCCGAGGTCAGGCACGTGCCGGTCTCCTGACCGCCGGCCCGTCCATCGTCCGCAGCGGCCGCGATGACGCTGCTGCTGGCGTTCGCCGCGACCTTGAGCCTGGCCGTCCTCGTCTCGGGCCTGGCCGCGCGCAGCGTCCTGTCGACCGCGGCCCTGTTCCTCGTCGCGGGCTTCCTCGTCGGCCTGCCCGCGAACGGCCCCCCGCCCGTCGACGAGCCGCTGGTCGGGCGCCTGGCGCAGCTCGCGCTGTTCAGCGTGCTGTTCACCGACGGCATGCGGACCGGCCTCGGTGACCTCGCCTCGTCCTGGCGCCTGCCGGGGCGGGCGCTCCTGCTGGGCATGCCGTTGACTCTCGCCGGCACCGCCGTGCTGGGCCACTACGTCGCCGGCCTTCCGTGGGCGCCGGCGTTCCTGCTGGGGGCGGTGTTGAGCCCCACGGATCCCGTCCTGGCCGCCGCCATCGTCGGACGCGAGCGCGTGCCCCTGCGCCTACGCCGCCTGCTCAACGTGGAGAGCGGCCTCAACGACGGCCTGGCGCTGCCGGTGGTGATCGTCCTGCTCGCCGTGGTCGGCGGCGACGCCGCGGTGGGCGACGCCGTGCTGGAGATGCTCACCGGCGTGGCCGTCGGCGTCGCCACACCGCTTGCGGTCCTCGGCCTGGAGCGCACGCGCCCGTTCGCCGCGACCGGGGTGTACGAGCCGCTCAACGGCTTCGCGATCGGACTGCTCGTCTACGCGCTGGCCACGACGCTCCACGCGAACGTCTTCCTCGCCGCGTTCTGCGCGGGCGTCACCGTCGCCTCCGTGGCGCCCCCGACGCGTGAGGCCTTCCAGGGCTTCGGCGAGCTGGTCACCGAGCTGCTGAAGCTGGCGGCGCTGTTCGTCTTCGGCACGCTCATCTCACCGGCCTTCCTGGGGGAGATCAGCGTGGGGGGCTACGCGTTCGCCCTGCTCACGCTGCTGGTGGTCCGCCCCGCGAGCCTGGTGCTCGCCCTGGCCGGCGGGGGCCTGGACCGCCGGGAGCTGGCGGTCGCCGCCTGGTTCGGCCCGAAGGGCTTCGCGTCGGTCGTCTACGGGCTGCTCATCCTGCGGGCGGGGGTCCCCGGCGCCAACGAGCTGTTCCATCTCGTCGCTGCGGTGACGGCGCTGTCGATGCTGGCGCACTCCTCCACCGACGTGCCGATCGCCAGGCGATTCGCCTCGCCGGACGCCGGCGGGTACGCCGGCCGGCCGCGCGAGGCGCACAACGGCGCCCCCGGCGACGACCGATGACCCCGCGCGGCGCCTCCGGCCCGCGGCGCTACCCTGTCGCCAACGCGGCCGGCCGCGGCAGGCCGGCCCAGTGGGACGACCGCGGGCAAGGACCGCCCCCCGGCATGGCACAGCCGCTCGACGACGCCCAGTACGCCAGGCTCCTGTCGTTCCGCAGGGCCCTGCGCCGCTTCGAGCGCTGGAGCGAGCGCCGCGCCGCCGAGGCGGGGCTGACCGCGGCGCAGCACCAGCTGCTGCTGGCCGTCCGCGCGCTCGGGGGCCCGGGCGGGCCGACGGTGGGCGACGTCGCCGAGGCGCTGTTCGTGCGCCACCACAGCGCCGTGGAGCTGATCGACCGGGCCGCGAGAGCGGGGCTGGTCACGCGCCGGCGGGACACCGAGGACGGCCGGCTCGTCCGGCTGGCGCTGACCCGGCGGGGCCGCGACCGCCTGACGGCGCTGGCCGCCGTCCACGTGGAGGAGCTGCGCCGCCTCGCCCCACTGCTCGGCGAGCTGGTGGAGCCCGCCGACCCGCGCACGACCGCCTGACGACCCGAGGACCCGACATGCATTCGCACATCAGGCTGCTGTTGCCGCACGAGGAGGACCACGCGCCCACACCACCGGTCGTGACCCGGGCCAGGCCCGGGGACCGGGAGGTCGAGGTGTGGTTCCGCGAGGCCGACGACGAGCGCGCCGTCCTGTCCGGTTGCCCCGAGTGCCTGGTCCGGCACCTGCGCGACACCGCCTCGCGGATCGAGGCCACGCTCGAGCGGGGCACCGCCGGCTGACCTGTCGCCGTCAGCCCTCCTCGCGCCCCTCGACCGACCCCGACCGGGGCTGCTCCCCGTCCTGGCCACCGGGGTTGTGCGCCGTCTCGGCCTCGCGGGCCCGCTTGGCCGACGTCCGCAGCGACAGCCAGATGGTCAGGGCGAGCACGACGGCGATGAAGCCCAGAGAGACGCCCGTCGGGATGTGGTAGAACTCGCTGACCATGAACTTCACGCCGACGTAGCCGAGGATGACGCCCAGTCCCTTGTTGAGGTAGATGAAGCGCTCCTGCATGCCGGCCAGCAGGAAGTACAGGGCCCGAAGGCCGAGGATGGCGAAGGCGTTCGAGCTGAACACCAGGAACTGGTTCTGGGTGATGGCCAGGATGGCGGGGATCGAGTCGACCGCGAACAGCACGTCGGTCAGCTCGACCGAGATGAGCACCGTCACCATGGGGGTCGCCAGGCGCCTTCCGTCCTCGACCACGAAGAATCGCTCGCCGCGGTAGTCCTTGGTCTGGGGGATCACCTGGCGGACCCGGCGCAGGATCGGATTGCGGTCCGGGTTCACCTCCACGTCGTCGCTGGTCGCGATCCGGTAGGCGGTGAACAGCAGGAACGCCCCGAACACGTAGATGATCCAGTCCAGCGCGTGCAGCAGGGCGACCCCGGCGAAGATGAACGCCGCGCGTAGGACCAGCGCCCCGAAGATGCCCCAGAAAAGCACCCGGTGCTGGTAGGCGGGCGGTACGGCGAAGAAGGTGAACAGCACCGCCCAGACGAAGACGTTGTCGATCGACAGGCTCTTCTCGATCAGGTAGCCGGTGATGTACTCGCCGGCCGCGCCCGGTCCCATCCACACCCACACGAGGCCGGTGAAGGCCACCCCCAGCGTGATCCACACCGCGCTGTAGACGCCCGCCTCCTTGGTGCCGAGCTCGTGGCTCTCGCGCATGACGACCTTGAGGTCGACGAGCAGCAGCGCCGCGATGAAACCGACGAAGACGGCCCACACCCAGGGGTCGACCGCCGCGGTCGTGGCCGAGCCCGAGGAACCCGAGCCGGACCCGGACTGCGTCGCCAGCACGAGCGCGGACCGGGCCGGGTCCGTCACGGGGATCGCAAGCACGGTGTGGTCCTTCCTCCCATCGGCGTGCCCCCCGGCAGCCGGGGGGCACGCGCGCGCCCGCGCTCAGATCCGGCGCGGGAGCAGGTCGTCACGGCTCGGTGTGGCTCTGCCCCTCGGTCGGGTCCGGTGGCCGCGGCGTCGAGTGCACCCCGTGCAGGGGCTCGGCGACCTGCTCCCCGGTCATCCCGTGGTCCGTGCGCAGGTGGCCCTTCACCTCGGCCTCGTCGGGGAAGCGCAACTCGCATTTCGGGCACTGGTGAACGCGCACGACCCTTCTCCTGCTCGTCGCCCTTTCGCTGTTCCACGCATACCCGCTCCCCACGGTGTGTCAGTCCCCTCGGCCGCCCCCGAGCTGGGCCGCGGCGCGGATGAGCCCGAGGTGCGTGAAGGCCTGCGGAAAGTTGCCGCACAGCTGCCCGGTCTCCCCGTCGTACTCCTCGGCGAACAGGCCAAGGTCGTTGCCCACGTCGAGCAGTCGCTCGAACAAGCCGGTGGCCTCCCGCGTCTGACCCTGCATGGCCAGCACGTCGACCAGCCAGAAGCTGCACAGCAGGAAGGCGTTCGGGCTGGCGTCCGTGTCCCGGCCGCCGCCGTCCGCCCGGTAGCGGCGGAGGAACCCGGCGGGCGGCACGCCGAGGCGCTCCTTGATCACCTCCACGGTGCGGACCATCCGCTCGTCCCCAGCATCGACGAAGCCGACGATCGGCAGCCGCAGCAGACTGGCGTCCACCTCCTCGGTGTCGAAGGCCCGCAGGAAGTACCCGTCGACCGGGTGGACGCCGTGGGTCTCCACGGCGGTGCGCACATCGTCGCGCACGCGCCGCCACCGCTGCGCGCGGGGCTCGTCGGTGCCCGTCTCCTCCACGAAGCTCAAGCCCCGGTCCAGCGCGACCCAGGCCATGACCTTGGAGTGGACGAAGTGCCGGCGGTCGCCGCGCACCTCCCAGATGCCGTTGTCGGGCCGCTCCCACGTGGCCGCGGCCGTGTCGACCAGCTCGGCCAGGAACGACCACTCGTCGGGGTCGACGCGCTCCTGACTGGCGTGCCAGTGATAGGTGGCGTCGAGCAGGTGCCCGTAGACGTCGAGCTGGAGCTGGTTCGCCGCCTGGTTGCCGATCCGCACCGGCCGGGACCCCCGGTAGCCCTCCAGGTCCAGCTCGAACTCCTCCAGCCGGCGCTCCCCGTACGCGCCGTAGAGGATCTGCAGGTCCTCGGCGTGGCCGGCCGCCGAGCGCATGAAGAACTCACGCAGCCCGCGGGCGACCTCGGCGTGGCCCGCCATACCCAGGCCTTGGAGGCTCAACGTGGCGTCGCGCACCCAGGCGTAGCGGTAGTCCCAGTTCAGGCTGCCGCCGATGCGCTCCGGCAGCGACGTGGTCGGCGCCGCGACGATCGCGCCGGTCGGCGCGCACGTCAGGCCCTTGAGCACGACGGCCGACCGGCGGAGGTGCTCGGCGTAGGGGCCCCGCGCGCTCGTCCTCTCGGACCAGCGCCGCCACCATGCCACGGTCTCGTCCAGGCGCGCGTCCACCTCGTCGGGTGACCCGATGCGGGCGTCGAGCAGGTGCGGTGGCTGCGGGACGACCGTGAAGCGCAGCCGGTCGCCGGCCCCGACGCTCACCCTGGCGTGCAGCCGCGCCCGGCCCCGCTCGAGTTCCAGGTCGGCATCGGTGCGCAGGACCAGCGCGTCGTCGCCCCCGACGAACGTGAACGCCCCGGGCTCTGAGGCGGCCCTCACCCACGGGCGCATGTCCCCGTAGTCGAAGCGGGGCCGTATCTCCACGTCCATCTCGACGTGGCCCTCGATCCCCTCCACGACGCGCAGGAGCTGGTGGTACGGCCGTTCCCGACCTCCCCGTCGCATCGCGAACGCGTCCAGCAGGCGACCCCGCCCCCCGCCGGTCGCCACGGTGGTCTCGAGCACGAGCGTGCCGTCGAGGTAGCGCCGGCGGCTCTCGCGGAGGTCGACCGCGCCGATCGCGAAGTGGCCACCCCGCTCCCAGTCCAGCAGCCGGGCGAAGACGCTGCCGGCGCTGAAGCGCCGCAGGCACGCCCAGTCCACCGAGCCGTCGCGACTGACCAGGGCCGTGGAGTGACAGTCGCTGAGGAAGGCGTAGTCGGCGATCGGCGGATACCTGCCCGGCGCCGGGCCTCGGGCCGGGTCCTCAGGCACGGGCCGCGGGCGTCGCCATCACGCCCGGCACCCTAGCCGATCGGCGTGGAAAAAATGACCGAAAGATGCATCGCACTCCGATGGGGCGGGGTAGGTCAGGAGGCCGGCGCGCCGACAGGGCAGGCCGCCGGAGGGGGTCGTATGGGCTCGGACAGGGTCGTCGTTGTCACCGGCGCCTCGTCGGGGATCGGGCGCGCCACCGCGGTGCGTTTCGCCGAGGAGGGCGTGAGCGTCGGCCTGCTCGCGCGCGGCCGTGCCGGCCTGGAGGCGGCGGCGAAGGAGGTCGAGGCGGCCGGAGGCCGGGCTCTTGTCGTCCCGACCGACGTCACCGACCCCGACCACCTCGAGGCGGCGGCGGACGCGGTCGAGGAGGCCTTCGGCCCGATCGACGTGTGGGTCAACGACGCCATGGTCACGGTCCTCGCGGAGCTCACCGACATGACCGCGGAGGAGTACCGACGGGTCACCGAGGTCACGTACCTCGGCAGCGTGTACGGGGCGATGACGGCGCTGCGCCGGATGCGACCCCGCGACCACGGCGTCGTGGTGCAGGTCGGCTCGGCGTTGGCCTTCCGCGGCATCCCGCTGCAGTCGGCCTACTGCGGCGCGAAGCACGGGCTGCAGGGGTTCGTCGAGTCGCTGAGGACCGAGCTGCGCCACGGCGGCAGCCGAGTGCACGTGACGACCGTCGACCTGCCGGCGGTCAACACGCCTCAGTTCAACCACTGCCGCACGCGCCTGTCCCAGCATCCTCAGCCGGTCCCCCCCGTGTATCAGCCCGAGGTCTGCGCCGAGGCGATCGTGTGGGCGGCGAGCCACCGGCGGCGGCGGGTCTTCGTCGGCACGTCGACCGTCGCGACGGTCCTCGGCAACCGCCTCGTTCCGGGTCTGGTGGAGTGGCATCTGGCCAGGACCGGCTACGACGGCCAGCAGGCCGCGGACCGCCCCTTCGACCCCGACCGGCCGGACAACCTGTTCGAGCCCACCGACGAGCAACGCGACGAGGGGTCGCACGGCATCTTCGACGACAAGGCCAGGACGTCCAGCTCCCAACTGCTGGCTACCGAGTACCGCCGCGGTCTGGGGCTCGCCGGGGCCGCGGCCGCCCTGCTCGGACTCGTCGCCTGGGTCGGCGGGCGGGGCGGTCGCTGACGAGGCGCCGCCGGCGCGACAGATGAATACGTATCGCGTCACGATGGGAATGGGGGGGCTGCGGTCCCGGAAGGAGGAGCGCCGGATGGAGCCGATCGGACGGACGCGCTGGGCCATCGCCGAGGGCT
>JAHWKQ010000099.1 GCA_019347785.1 Actinomycetota bacterium | reverse complement strand
CCGCGCATGAACGAGCCGCCCGACGTCGCCAGGGTGGGGAATCCCGACGCCCACGCCGGGCTCCGGTAGCCGCTCGCCCCGCGGCAGCCTCCGGGGACGCTGCCGTACCGGCGGCCCCGGCCCGTGTAGCAGGGCCACCCGTAGTTGCCGCGCTTGCGGATCAGGTTGACCTCGTCGTCGCGGTCGGGGCCGTGCTCGACCGCGAACACGCGGTTGGAGCCCGGCTGGAACGCGATGCCCTGGGGGTTGCGATGTCCCATGGACCAGGCGTACGTGCGCCGGCGGGCACCCGGCAGGACCGGGTTGTGCCGCGGCACGCGCCCGGACTTCTCGACGCGCAGGATCTTGCCGTTGAGGCTGTGCGGGCGCTGGGCGGCCGCCGACCGTCCGGCATCGCCCATCGACACCCAGACCTTGCCGTCGGGGCCCACGTCCACGGCGCAGCCGTTGTGGATGGTGTTCGCCCGCATGCGGCTGCGGATGACATAGCCCTTGAACCGCAGGCGGTGGTCGTCGCCCAGCTTGTAGCGCAGCACCTGGTTCACCCAGCGGCCGTCGACGCCGCGCGACGCGCACACGAACACGCGGGGACGCCGGCTGCGATCGACGGCGATGCCCATGAGCCCCGCCTCGCCCCGGGCGCGGATGCGCGGCACGCGGGTGGTGTGCAGCAGCCGGGCCCGGGGGCCGGAGCCGGCGTAGACGCGGATCCGTCCGGGCCGCTCGGTGACGAGCATGCGCTGGCCCCAGGCGAAGGCGACGTCCCAGGGATTGACCAGGCCTCCCTGCACCGACCTCGCCCGCAGCGACGGCGCCGCCGCCGCGGGGACGGCGGGAGCCAGCAGCGCGGCCGCCGCGAGCACGGCCAGCGCCGTGCGGGGGCGGGCGGCGGACGTCGTCACCGAGGACAGTCAGGTCCTCGACGCGTCCAGTTGGGACAACGGCCCGCTGACCACCTGCGGGGGCTTCGGCTCCTGTGAGGCCTGGGCGTCCTCCGGTGTCGCCTGGGTCAGCCATTCGCGCCACAGAGGCGTCTCCCAGAACGGGTAGACGACCTCCCTGCCGCCGTAGCCGTCACGCAGCCGCCGGGCGACGTACTGCCACCAGGCGGCGTGGCCTCCGAAGCGGGCGGCGAGGTCGTCGATGAGTTCGCCGTGGATCTCGGCGAGCAGCCGCGCCATGCCCGTCGGCATCGTCGTGATCGACCCGGAGTGCACGACGCGCCTGGCGTAGGGCTGTCGGGGCGGGGTGTCGACCCCGAGGTACTCGTAGAGCCGCCTCAGCAGCTGCAGCGGCCGGTGGTGCACGTCCTCCAGGAATCCGACGAAGATCTGCTCCTCGGGGAAGTGGGCCGACCACGTGTCCAGGGTGCGCCGGTAGTCGGTGAACAGCTGCGAGCGGCGACCGCGGAAGTGCCGGCGGAAGGCACGCTTGCGCTCGTTCTCCCCCGGCGCCTCGTTGATGCGCAACAGCTCCATGCTGGCGTGCGACCAGGCGCGCTCGATGGGGTTGCGCATGAAGAAGAAGATCTTGGCGTGGGGCAGGAGCTCGGCGACGTGCGCCACCTCGTCGGGCGCCAACAGCGAGTAGTCGGGCGTGATCTCGCCCTTGACCTTGCCGTCGCCCGCGCGGAACAGCGACTGGTACCAGCGGTCGCTGGGCGAGCCGAGGAAGTAGCGCAGATCCCAGGTCAGGTTCCGCAGGTCGAAGTCCTTGCGCTGCGCCTTGATCTGGCGCTGCACCTGGCGTCGCCAGCGCACGTCCTGCTTGTCGTCGCCGAACAGCTTGGCGCGCAGCCGGTGGCGGCCCAGGCGGCGCTTCTCGTCGAAGTAGTGAAGCTCCTTCTCCTTCGGCAGCCAGATCTGGGGATGGCTGGCAAAGTTCAGGTACAGCCAGGTCGTGCCCGCCTTCTGGGCGCCGATGCCGAGAAAGTCGGGAGAGACGGCCATGAGTCCTTCACCCCGGGCGGGCACCACAAATCGGGTCGGTGCGGCGCCAGGCAGCATAGCGGACGAGGCGCGCCAGCCGCCCCGGCGGTCTTGTCAAGGGTGGGGCGACCTGGACAGACTGGCGGCTGGTGGCCGCCTCACCCGGCGCCACCCGGCCGGCGAGAAGGGACCCGTGGTGTTGCGACCGCTGCTGGTCAGGGCGTCGCAGAGCGAGGCTCTGGCGCGCCAGATCACGGCCACGACGTTCACGCGCCGCATGGCGATGCGCTTCGTCGCCGGCGAGGAGCTGGACGACGGGATCCGCGCCGCCCGCCGGCTGGCCCACGAGGGCAAACGCGTGAGCCTCGACTACGTCGGCGAGCACGCGGACACGCAGGCCGCCGCTCGCGACGCGGCCAAGGTCTACCTGGAGGCGATTGACCGCATCGGCGCCGAGGGACTGCCGGCCGGGCTGTCGGTCAAGCCGACGCAGTTGGGCCTGTCGGTGTCCAGGGACCTGTGCGAGCAGCTCATCGACGAGATCGCCGCCGCCGCGGCGGCGATCGACGCGCACATCACCCTGGACATGGAGGACAGCCGCGTCACCGAGGACACGGTGCGACTCGTCGAGTCGCTGCAGAAGCGCGGCCAGCGCCACGTCGGCTGCGCCGTGCAGAGCTACCTGCACCGCGCCCGGGCGGACGTCCGCCGGCTGTCGGCGGTCGGCGCGAGCCTGCGGCTGTGCAAGGGCGCGTACTCCGAGCCGCCCTATGTCGCCTACACCTCGCGCCGCGAGGTCGACGCCAGCTGGGCCGACTGCGCCAAGTACCTGATCCAGCACGGCACCTACCCGCGGCTCGCGACCCACGACCACCGATTGGTCGCCAGGGCGAAGGCGGACCTCCCCAGGCTGGGGCGGGACCGGGACGACTTCGAGTTCCAGATGTTGTACGGGGTGCGCGCCGACATGCAGGACGCGCTGGTCCGCGACGGCTACCGGCTGTGCGTCTACGTGCCGTTCGGCAGCAACTGGTTCGCGTACTTCATGCGTCGCATCGCCGAGCGGCCGGCGAACGCCGTGTTCTTCGTCCGCGCCCTCGGCAACAGGTGACCCAAACGCAAGGAGCCGCCATGACCGCCGGCCTGTTCACCGCCCCCGACCCGGTCAACGAGCCGGTGCGCGGCTACGCGCCCGGTAGCCCCGAGCGGGAGAGCCTGGCGGCCCGGGTCGCGGCCATGGCCAAGGAGCGCGTCGAGGCCACGATGGTCATCGGCGGCCGTGAGGTGGCCTCGGGAACGACGTTCGCTCAGGTCGCACCGCATCGCCACGACCTCGTCCTGGCCGACGTGCACGCCGCGGGGCGCGAGCACGTCACCCGGGCGGTCGAGGCGGCGCGGGCGGCGTCGCACGACTGGGCGCGCACGCCATGGGAGGAGCGCGTGGCCGTCTTCCTGCGCGCCGCGGACCTCCTGTCCGGGCCGTACCGCGACACCGTGAACGCCGCCACCATCCTGGGTCAGTCCAAGTCGGTGTACCAGTCCGAGATCGACGCCGCCTGCGAGCTGATCGACTTCCTGCGCTTCAACTGCGCCTACGCCGAGCGGCTGCTGTCCGAGCAGCCACGGTCGGCCGCCGGCGTCTGGAACCGCATGGACTACCGGCCCCTGGACGGCTTCGTCCTGGCGATCACGCCGTTCAACTTCACGGCCATCGCCGGCAACCTGCCGACCGCGCCGGCGATCATGGGCAACACGGTGGTGTGGAAGCCGTCGGAGAAGCAGGTGCTGTCGGCGCACTACACGATGGAGGCCCTGCGCGCCGCCGGGCTGCCCGACGGGGTCATCAACCTCGTGCACGGCGACGGCGGGCTGGTCAGCGACGTCGCCATGGCCGAGCCCGACTTCGCCGGGCTGCACTTCACGGGCTCCGCCGCCGTGCTCAAGTCGCTGTGGCGCAAGTGCGGCGAGCGCGTCGACACCTACCGCGCCTACCCGCGGATCGTCGGGGAGTCCGGCGGCAAGGACTTCATCCTCGCCCACCCGTCCGCCGAGGTCGAGCCGCTGGTCGTGGCGCTCGGCCGCGGGGCGTTCGAGTACCAGGGGCAGAAGTGCTCGGCGGCGTCCCGCGCGTACGTCCCGCGGTCCCTGTGGCCCGTGGTGCGAGACGGCTTGGCCGACCTGGCCGGGTCGATCACGATGGGCGACGTCGGCGACCTGTCGACGTTCATGGGCGCCGTGATCGACGGAGCGGCGCTGCGCAGGCACGCCGACGCCATCGCCGGCGCCCGGAAGGCCGGGGCGCAGGTGGTCGTCGGGGGCGGCACCGACGACTCGGAGGGCTGGTTCGTCGAGCCGACGGTGCTGCTGACCGAGGACCCCCGGTCGGACACGATGACCCGGGAGCTGTTCGGGCCCATCCTGACCATCTACGTCTACGACGACGCCCGCTTCGACTCTGTCATCGAGCTCGCCGACACGACGACGGACTACGCCCTGACCGGCTCGGTGTTCGCCTCGGACCGAGCGGCCGTGCGCCGGGCGGCCGATAGCCTGCGCGGCGCGGCCGGAAACTTCTACGTCAACGACAAGCCCACCGGCTCGATCGTCGGGCAGCAGCCGTTCGGCGGATCTCGCGCGTCGGGCACGAACGACAAGGCCGGCTCCCTGTTCAACCTGATGCGCTGGGTCTCGCCCCGGGCGATCAAGGAGACCTTCGCGCCGCCGACCGACTGGCGCTACCCGCACCAGGGCTGAGGAGCCCCTCCGCCGGAGGCACACCCGTCGGGGCTCACGGTGCCATGATGAGCATCACCGCCAGGGCCGCACACCCCAGTCCGACGGCCTGCGCGCGTCCCAGGCGCTCGCCCAGCCACCAGCGGGCGAGCAGGACGGTGCTCGCCGGGTAGAGGGACGTGAGGGCGGCGACGATGCTCAGCAGGCCACCCCGGACGGCCAGCAGGTACAGCACGTTCGCCACCATGTCGCAGAGTCCCGCCCCCGCGACGACGGGCATCGCGGAGAGGGCCGGTCGGGGGCTGCGCCGGGTGACGAAGGCGGCCGCGGTGAATAGTCCGATCGAGGCGAAGCGGGCCGCCAGCAGCGGCCACAGCCCGGAGTCGGGACCGGTCCGGTCGAGCAGGATGAAGAACAGCCCGAAGGCGACACCCGCCCCCACGGCCTCGATGACCATCCGCCCCACCGGCGCCGTGGGCCGCCCGAGCGGCTCGGCGGCCCCCCCGTCGTCACGGCTGATGAGCACGACGGCGGTGAGCGCCACCGCGATTCCCACCAGGGCGGCGGGCGGGGGCCGTTCGCCCAGCGCCAGCCCGACCATGACGGGAAGAGCGGCGGCGGACACGGCGGTGATGGGCGCGACCACGCTCATGGTCCCGGTGGCCAGACTGCGGTAGAAGACCGCCAGCCCGACCCCGGCGACCAGGCCGCTGGCCGCGCCCCACGCCATGTCGGCCGCGGTGGCGTGGCCCGGCAACCACGGCAGCGACGCGACCAGCAGGGAAAGCCCCCACAACTGGGAGACCAGTACGACGGTCAGGGTCGCGGTGCGGCGGCTGGCGAGGCCGCCCAGGAAGTCCGCGGCGCCGAAAACCGTCGCGGACGCCAGGGCGAGGGCGAGCGCGGCGGCCATTGCCCGCGCATGATGACAGCGTGGTCGCTTCGAGGTGAGGGTCTCTCGCCCCCGGCCGCCCCTACGGTCGGTGGGACCTCGGCTCGCCTACGGGCCGCGCCGGCGCCTGACGAGCCTTGGCTCCCCCGTGCGGGCGCGCCTGATCCGGTCCCGCGAGTCCTCGGCGGCCTTCCGGTGCGGCGGTGGCGTCGTCCTCACCGACACGCTGGAGTACACACGCCGGGCGGGGCCGTCACATGTGGGGCAGGCCAGGGGGCGACCGGCGTCCCGACGCTCGCGGACGTGCTCGAAGAACCCGCAGGAGCGGCACTCGAACTCGTACAGCGGCATGCGCTACGACGGGTAGACGTCCTGGTCGAAGATCTCGGTGGACAGCGCCACCGATACGCACGCGTTGGGAATGTCCACGACACCGCCGATGCGCACCTCGATCGGGGCACAGCTCAACAGCAGGTAGGCCTGCTCGCCGGTGTAGCCGAAGCCCTTCAGATACTCGATGGCGTTCAGGTACGCCTGTCGAGCGGCGACCGTGACATCCATGTAGTGCTGGGTGCCGCCCTCGTCGACCGAGACGCCCTCGAAGCACAGGTACTCCGAGTAGCGCGGCTCCACGTGGCTCAGCTTGAACAGCGGGTTGGAGACATTGTACCGGGACACGCCGTCCCGGATGAGGTCGACGCCGAAGTCGATCCATCCGGCCATCTCGATGGCCCCGCAGAACGTGATCTCGCCGTCGCCCTGGGAGAAGTGCAGGTCGCCGACGGAGAACAGGGCGTCGTCGACGTACACGGGCATCCAGATCTGTGCTCCGCGGGTCAGGTTCTTGATGTCGACGTTGCCGCCGTGCTCCCGCGGGGGGATGGTCCGCGCCCCCTCCCGGGCGACCCGGTCGCGGTCACTGCCCTGCAGGGCGCCAGGCAGGGCCATCTGCTCCAACGGCGGCAGGGCGAGCGGTGGGACGCGGTCGGGGTCGGTGTCGATCAGCGCCTGCTCCCTGCGGTTCCATTCCGCCAGCAGCGCGTGTGACGGCGCGGGGCCGAACAGGCCCGGATGCGTCAGGCCCGCGAAGCGCACGCCCGGGATATGCCGGGACGTCGCGTCGATGCCGTGGAAGTCCCAGATCGCCTTGTGCGCCTCGGGGAAGTGGTCGGTCAGGAAGCCGCCGCCGTTGTCCCGGCGAAGATGCCCGTATAGCCCCACGGCTCCCGGCCCTCACCGGCGGTGGGCGCCGCGCCGATGTCCAGGATGTCGACCACCAGCAGATCGCCGGGCCGGGCGCCTTTGATGGCGATCGGACCGCTGAGCATGTGGCAGCGGGTGAGGTCGACGTCACGCACCTCGGATGCGTCGTCGTTGTTGTGGATCTGTCCGTCGGTCCAGTCCATGCACTCGACGCGGAACTCGACCCCGGGGTCCACCGACGCGACGGCCGGGATGTCCGGGTGCCAGCGGTTGTGTCCGGGCGTGTCCTGATCGAACATCGACTTGCCCAGGTCGACTTCGAAAACCGTCTCGGGCATGACCGCCGCCTTTGGTCGGTGCCGCTCTCTCACGGCGGGGGCGCCATGAGCCGTGCTCGCGCCGGGCCACAAAAGCACCGGCACCCGGGGCGGTCAAGGGTCGCGCTGGAGCCCTGCGGCTCAAGCTGTCCGGGATGCCGCCGATACCAAGGGCATGCCATCCGCAGCACGCTGGAGGCCGGAGCACCTGACCGACGCCCCGGTCTGCTGGGCACAGCACCCGACGGACCCCGACCGGGAGTGCGGCGCGCCCGGCGCCACCGACCTCGGGCTGTGCCGGGCGTGCGCCGAGCGGCTGACGGGCCTGAGCGCGTCCGGCGCGTAGCCCAGACATCGACCAGGCCCATCCTGGATCACCACGAAGGCCCGGCGTCGCTGTTACCCCTGGAAAGAGCGTTTCTTCTGCTGTCCACCCCTGGCTATCATCCGCCCCTGCGCGCAACGGACCGGAAAGGCGGTGACAGGTCCCTTGGGCGGCGGTCGGCGAACGGGTCAGGACGCGGGGAGGGCCGCGGCGCGGTTGCTGGTGGCCATGCTGCTGGTCGGCGGGTCGCTTGCCGGATGCACGCGCGGCGCCTCTGATGTCGCGGCGCCAGAGCCGACGTCCACCCGGGCGGATCGCTCGGAGCCGGGCGGCAACGACTCGGGGCGGGGCGGTACCAGGGCGAAGCTCGAGCCCGGCACCACCGCGATCTTCCACGGCGGCCCCGCGACCGGCCCGTGGCAGCAGATCGGTAGCGTCGCCGAGATCACCCACCCCCGAGCCGCCCCCACGGCCCGC
>JAHWKQ010000098.1 GCA_019347785.1 Actinomycetota bacterium | reverse complement strand
GTCGAGCTTCACGTCGGCGTCCGACATGAGCAGCGCCTGCGCGTCGGTGTTGATCGCGATGAACTCGACACCCTTCAGCCCAGCCTCGATCATGCGGTTCACGGCATTGACGCCGCCGCCGCCGATGCCGACGACCTTGATCACGGCGAGGTAGTTCTGCGGTGCGGCCACCTGCTGCTCCTTCGCTGCTATGCCTTCTGCTCTGCTGTCCGGCCGGGACCAGTCCGCACCGGGAAACCCTTACCCTCAAGTAGAGGGTGAGACTTATGTCAACCTCAGAACGCAACAGAAGGTACGTGCTGTCACGCGACCGGTCAAGCAGGGTGGGATGGCCGACTGGCCGCAAGCGGAGGGAGACCGGTCGGCCTGTGCCCCCCGTGGGGTCAGCCGGGGACGACGACGGGGTGATCGGGGGCGCGCACGTCGATCGCGACGATGTCGCCCGGCCGTACGTCACCGGCGACCAACTCGTCCAGCACGGCGACGAGCACCGCGGCCTTGTCGCGGATGCGCTCGGGGGGACCGAAGCGCACCACGGTGGTGAACGGCCCCCCGTCGGTGGCGGCGGTCACCGTCACCTCGAGCCGGCGAGGGTTCGGGGCGTGGTAGGCGACGACCCAGTCCCGGACGAGCGGCGGCAGGTTGTCGTGGACCTCGAGCGCTGCGAGGACGGCGGCGTCCCTCGTGGGCTCGCCTGGCCGGGCGAGGAAGGGCAGGCCGGAGATCACGCGGATCGGAGGGTCAGCCCGCCCGCCGGCCGCGCGCAGCACGGTGCCGTCGGCCGCGACGACCCAGGCTCCGGTGGGCCCCTCGACGACGGCGACCTCAGCCCGGGCGGCCACCCGGATCTCGACGGTGGAGGGCAGGCGCCGGTGGACGACGGCGCGCTCGACCCACGGCAACTGCTCGACCCGGCGGGCGGCGTGGGTGAGGTCGACGTCCAACAGGTTGACGCCGACCTCGACGCCGGCACGTGCGCGGACCTCGGCCTGCCGGTCATCGACACCGACGACTGCCACGCGCTCGACCGCGAACAGGGGCGAGCGGGCGAGCCCGACCGCCGCAAGCGCGAGGGACAGCAGGACGGCCAAGCTGACGGTCACCTGCCGGTCGCGCCGATCACGCTCGGCCAGGACGGCGCGGCGCCGCTCGAGCACCCGGTGGTGCACGCCGGCGGGCAGACGGACCGGCGCGCGTGCCAGCCCCCAGCGAGCCAGCCGCCGGTGCCACCAGCGGGCGCCGGCCGGGCGCGGAGCGGCGCGGCGGCGGAGCCGGGCGACGGGGGCGCTCACTGGCACGCCGTCTCCTCGAACCCCACCATCACGACCTCCGGGCGCAGGGCGACGCCGTGCACGTGCTCCACCCGATCCCGCACGTGCGTGATCACCGCGAGCACGTCCGCTGCGGTCGCAGCGGGCGAGACCGTGATGAAGTTGGCGTGCTTGGCCGACACCGCAGCGCCACCGACCCGGTACCCCTTGCAGCCGGCGGCTTCGATGAGCCTTCCCGCCGCGTCCCCGGGGGGGTTGCGGAACACGCTGCCGCACGAGGGCTCGTTGATGGGCTGGGTCTCGCGCCGCCACCGCTTCATCTCGGCCATGTCGGCGGCGAGCTGCTCGGGGTCGGTGGGCACGAGGTCCAAGCGGGCGCGCACGACGACGGCGTCCGCCGGCAGCTCGGTGTGCCGGTAGGAAGGGCCGAGCCGCTCGAGGTCCCACCGCTCGACCGACCCGCCGCGGGCCAGCCGCACGACCTCTGCCCAGCGCAGCACGTCGGCCATCTCACCGCCGTGGGCCCCCGCGTTCATGCGCACGGCTCCTCCGAGCGACCCTGGGATCGCCACGCCGAACGCCAAGCCGCCCAATCCTTCCCGTTCGACGCGACGGGCCAGCACCGGCATCGGCTCGGCAGCACCGGCGACCACACCGCCCGGCTCGCCGTCGACGCCGACCTCCACCCCGCGGAAGCCCCGCCCCAACTCGACGACCACGCCCGGCCAGCCCGCATCGGCCACGAGCAGGTTCGAACCGCGGCCCAGCACCAGCCACGGGACGGAGTGCGCTGCGCACACCTCGGCGACCGCGATCAGGTCGGAGACGTCCTCGACCGTGGTGAGCGCGGCGGCGGGCCCACCGACCCGCAGGGTCGTGCGCTCGCCGAGGGGCTCGTCGGCGAGCACCCGGCCGGACACCCGGGCGCGCAGGTCGGCGACGAGCCCCACGCTCACCCGCCCTCGAGCTGGCGCAGCAGCTGCGGGCCGACCGTCGTGATGTCGCCGGCGCCCATCGTGAGCACGACGTCCCCCGGCTGGACGAGGCGGGAGAGCACGGCGGGCAGGGCGGACAGCGAGGCGAGGAAGCGCGTCTCGACGCCGGCGTCGAGGGCGGCGTCCGCGACCAGCTCGCCGGTGACGCCGGCGACGGCCGCCTCGTTCGCGGCGTACACGTCGGTCACCACGGCCAGGTCGGCGTCGGCCAGCGCACGTCCCAGCTGCTCCCCCAGCACGGCGGTCCGCGAATAGCGGTGGGGCTGGAACACGGCCACGACCCGCCCGTCGCCTGCAAGCTGCCGAGCGGCGGAGATGGTCGCGCGCAGCTCGGTCGGGTGGTGGCCGTAGTCGTCGACGACCGTGATCCCACGGACGCTGCCCAAGATCTGGAAGCGGCGGCCCGCGCCGCGGAAATCGGTGAACGCCTCGTGCAGGTCGCCCGGGTCGGCGCCCGCCCACGCGGCCGCCGCCACGGCCGCGGCGGCGTTGAGGACGTTGTGGTGGCCGGGGACGCCCAGCGCGAAGCGGCCGAGGTCGGTGCCCGCGTGCGTCAGCTGGAACGTGGTCCGCTCCGGCCCGGCCGCGATGTCGCTGATGATCCAGTCGGCCTCGGGGGCCACGCCGTAGCGCTGCACGGGCTGGTCGGCGTCGGCGGCGAGCTCGAGCGCGCCGGGGTCGTCGGCGCACAGCAGCGCGAGTCCACCCCTCGGGCGCCGGGCGAGGAACTGGCGGAAGGCCGCGAGCACGTCCTCCAGGCCGGTGTAGACGTCGTGGTGGTCCATCTCCGCGTTCGTGACCACGGCGCAGTCGGGGGTGAGGTGCAGGAAGGAGCGGAACGCCTCGTCGGCCTCCGCCACGAAGACCTCGCCGGTGCCGCGGTGGGCGCTGGTCCCGCCTGCGCGGAGCGCCCCGCCGATCGCGAACGACGGGTCGAGGCCGGCGTGCTGAAGGGCGACCGTGGCCATCGAGGTCGTGGTGGTCTTGCCGTGGGTGCCGGTGACCAGCAGCCGGCGGTGGCCGGCGAGCAGCAGCTCGAGCAGCTCTGCGCGGATGATGACGGGGATCCCCAGCTCCGTCGCGCGGACCCGCTCGACGTTGCCCGCGGGGACGGCGTTGGAGACCACGACCAGGTCGGCGCCCTCCACGAGGTGCGCCTCGTGTCCGACATGGACCGAGGCGCCCATGGCCTCGAGGACCATGCACATGCCTCCGCCGCGCAGGTCGCTGCCCGACACAGGGTGGCCGCGCTCCAGCAGGAGTTGCGCGAGCGCGCTCATGCCGGACCCACCGATGCCGACGAGATGGACGCGGGCACCGGGGCTCAGGGTGTGGGGGGCGTGGGTCATCGGGTGTGGGCCTGCCGGTGGGGGAAGTGGGCCAGGACGAGTGCGGCGAGCGCGGCGGCGGCGTCGGGCCGGCCGAAGTCGGCCGCTGCAGCGGCCATGCGCGCGCGAGCGTCGGCATCGAGCAGCAGGGGTTCGGCCTCGGCCACCAGCCTGGCAGCGTCCAGCTCGCTGTCGGGGACGCGCACGGCGCCGCCGGCGGCCGTCAGGCCGCGGGCGTTGGCGGTCTGGTGGTCGCCGGTCGCGTGCGGATAGGGTACGAGGACGCTGGGCACGCCGAGGGCGGTGAGCTCGGCCATGCTCGACGCGCCGGCGCGGCACACGACCACGTCCGCGGCGGCGTACGCGAGATCCATGCGCTCGATGAACTCCACCACGACGGTGTGGAGGGGCGTGGCGGCCGCGGCCCGCCATGCGCGCCGCGTCTCGGCGGCAGTGGCGCGGCCGGTGGCGTGCAGGATCTGCAGCTGCTCGGGAGCGGTCCACAGGCCGCTGGCGGCGACCACCGCCTGGTTGATCCGCCGGGCGCCCTGCGAGCCGCCGAACACCAGCAGCGTGGTGCGGTCGTCGAGGAGGCCGAAGTGAGCCCGCCCCTCGGCGGGGTCGGGCCGCCGCCCGTCCGGCGGCAGCACCTCAGGCCGCACGGGGTTGCCGGTGAGGACGGCGCGGGGCAGCGGAGTGCCGGGGAACGACACCGCCACCGCGGTGGCCACGCGCGCCGCCAGCCGGTTGGCGACACCGGGGACCGCGTTCTGCTCGTGCACGACCAGCGGGATGCCCGCCAGACGCGCGGCCAGCGCCAGCGGCAGGGACGTGTACCCGCCGAAGGTCGCCGCCGCGCCTGCACCCGTCTGCGCGATCGTGCGGCGCGCCTGGGCGACGGCGCGGGCGACAGTGAAGGGAAGGCCGAGGGCGGCCGGTGAGAACCTGCGCGACAGGGCCGGGGCGGCGACCGTGTGCAACGGGTAACCGGCCTCGGGGACGAGCCGGGCCTCCAGTCTGTCCGCGACGCCGATGAAGCCCAGCTGCAAGCCGGGGTCGGCGGCGCGCAGGGCCGCGGCGGTGGCCAGGGCGGGGAAGACGTGGCCTCCCGTGCCGCCACCCGCCAGGAGCACGTCCGCGCGCCCGCCAGCGCTCACCCTGCCATCTCCTCGGAGCCCACGAGGCGGAGCTGCCGCGGGGGCCCGTCCTCGCCGTCACCAGGAGGGGCGAGGCTTCGCGCCACACCAGCGAGCATCCCGATCGCCACCGCGGTCACGAACAACGACGACCCGCCGAACGACACGAGCGGAAGGGTCACACCGGTGACGGGCAGCAAGCCCACCACCGAGCCGACGTTCGTGAACGCCTGCACCATGATCCAGCCGGTGATCGCGCCGGCCAGCAGCCGCCCGAACGGGTCGGCTGCGCGGCGCGTGATCCGCACGCCGGCGACGCCGAGCGCGGTGAACAGGGCGATGACCGTCAACCCTCCCACGAGGCCGAGCTCCTCGCCGATGATCGCGAAGATGAAGTCCGTGTGCGCGTTCGGCACGTACAGCCACTTGCCGCGACCCTGGCCCAGGCCGACGCCGAACCAGCCGCCCGAGGCGAGCGCGAAGAAGCCCTGCGACGTCTGGTAGCCGATCGTGTCGTAGTAGGCGAGCGGGTCGAACCACGCCTCGATGCGGGCTTGCCGGTACTCCCGGCCGACGATCTCCGACCACATCCCCAAACCGCCCAGCAGCGCGCCACCGGCGACCAGCCGCAGCGGCAGTCCGGCGAGGAACAGCGGCACGCCGCCCGCGACGGCCACGATGAACGCGGTCTCCAGGTCGGGGCTGGCGGCGACGAGGACCACCGCGGCGAAGAGCATCGGGGCGACGGGCACGAGCAGGCTGCGCACGTCGCCGGCGCGCAACCGCGGCCACGCCCGCGCGAGGATGTGGGCGCTCCACAGCGCCACGCCGAGTTTGACGACCTCCGAGGGCTGGAAGGTCACGGGCCCGATGTCGAACCAGCGCCGCGACCCGTTCGCCGACACGCCGAGGTTCGGGACGAGCACGAGCAGGGCGGCGAGCAGCGCGAACGCCAGCAACGGCAACGCCATGCGGCGCCAGGTGCGGGGCTGCACGCGGCTGGCGGCGTAGCCCGCGGGGACGGCCAGCGCGCACCACAAAGCGTGGCGGGTGACGATCCCGAACGGGTCGCCGGTCTCGGCCGTGGACGACACGAACGACGCCGAGAACGTCATGACCATGCCGAGCACGAAGAGGCTGCCGGCGCAGACGGCGACCATGCGCAGCTCGGGGCTGGTGCGCCGCGCTGGCGTCATCCCGACCCCACCCTGGAGAGGTACTCGGCGTAGAACAGCCCGACGCCCAGCGCGGTCGACATGCCCGCGATGATCCAGAACCGCACGGTGACGGTGACCTGCGCCATCTCCTCGGCGAGCTCGCGGCCGTGGACCACTTCGTACTCGTCGGCGTAGCCCAGCTCGAAGTGGTGGTGCAGCGGGGCCATGCGGAACAACCGGCGGCGGGCGAACAGCCGGAAGACGGCGACCTGGAGGATGACGCTCAAGGTCTCCAGGACGAACAGGCCGCCGAGCAGGATGAGCAGCAGCTCGGTCTCGGTGAGCACGGCCAGTGCCGCGACCATGCCGCCGATCGCCAGCGACCCCGTGTCGCCCATGAAGATCTTGGCCTTCGGCGCGTTCCACCACAGGAACCCCCGCGCCGCACCCATGGCCGCAGCTGCGGCCATGGCCAGCGTGTCGGCGTGGTTGTAGGCGGTCTGGGTGTAGTCGGGTTCGTGCCGGAAGATCCAGAACGCGATGAAGGTGTAGGCGGCGAACACCATCGCGCTGGTGCCCGCGGCGAGCCCGTCGAGCCCGTCGGTCAGGTTCACCGCGTTGGAGGTGCCGGCCAGGATCACGAACGCGAACAGCGGGAACAGGTACGGGCCGAAGTCGAAGTCGAGCGGTCCGATCGCGCTGAGCTGCGTCGACGTATCGGCGACGTACTGCGCCCCGAACGCGAACACGATGGCCACCGCCGTCTGGCCGCCGAACTTGGCCGTCTTGGTGAGTCCGAGGTTGCGCCGGCTCCGCAGCTTGATGTAGTCGTCGAGGAAGCCGACCAGGCCCATCCCCGCGAACGTCGCCATCGCCAAGGCCCCACCCGCCGACCCGAGCCGCCCGGCCATGCCCGCCGCGATCACGTACGCGATGCTTGCCGCGCCGATGATCGCGATCCCGCCCATCGTCGGCGTCCCCTGCTTGAGCTTGTGGCTCTGCGGGCCGTCGTCGCGGATCGGCTGCCCCAGCCGTCGAGACGTGAGGAAGCGGATCAACAGCGGCGTGCCGACCAGCGCCAGCCCCAGCGACAGCGCCGCGGCGATCAGGATGGACCTCACGCGGTCTCCTCCCGCAACAAGCCGTGCGCGACGACCTCCAGGCCGCTGGAGCGGCTCGCCTTCACCAGCACGACGTCACCGGGGCGGACGAGGTCCGCGACGAGCGCCGCGGCGGCTTGCGGATCTGCGGCGTGGCGCGCCTCCAGACCCGCCTCGGCGGCACCGTCGACGATGCCATGCGCGGCGCCGACCACGACGAGCACCTCCACGCCGCCGACCGAGACGGCCTCGCGGCCGACGCGGCGGTGCCCCTCCACCTCGCTCGCGCCCATCTCGGCCATGCGCCCCAGCACCGCCACCCGGCGCCGCCCCGGCAGCTGCGTGAGCACGCGGAACGCGGCGGCCATGCTCTCGGGGCTGGCGTTGTAGGCGTCGTTGAGCACGGTGACGCCGTCAGCAGTACGGCGCAGCTCGCTGCGCCACGGCGACACGTGCGCGGCCGCCAGCCCGCCCGCGGCCGCGACCGGGTCGTGGCCGAGGACCCGCGCGACCGCCAGTGCAGCAAGGGCGTTGGAGGCGTTGTGGAGGCCGGGGAGCGGCACCAGGAAGCGGATGCCGTCGACCTCGACGGTGTGGCGCGCCAGCTCGTCGACGGCGAGCACGCGGCCGAACACGTCGGGCCGCACCTCAGCGCCGGCACCCTCCAGGCCGTACGTCACGACCGTGCCGCCGCAGCGTGCAGCCATGGCGGCCACACGGGGATCGTCGGCGTTGAGGATGGCGAACCCCTCGGGTCCCACGCCGTCGACCAGCTCCGCCTTGGCGGCGGCGACCCCAGCGAGATCGCCGAACATCTCCAGGTGGCTGCCGGCGACCGAGGTCACCACGGCCACGTCGGGCCGCAGCAGCGGCATGACCTCGGCGATGTGGCCGGGCCCTCGGGAGCCCACCTCGGCGACCAGCACGCGCGAGCTGCGGTCGAGGCGGCACATGGTGTCGGCCA
>JAHWKQ010000097.1 GCA_019347785.1 Actinomycetota bacterium | reverse complement strand
TGCGGACCCTGTTGTGCGGGTCCGTGTGCAGCCGCGGCCCCGCGGGGCGCGGGTCGAGGTGCGCGCCGCCGACTCGCCCGGCCTGCTGCACCGCCTGGCCCGGGCCCTGGCCGACGCCGACCTCGACGTGGAGGGGGCCCGTGTCGGCACGCTGGGCGAGTCGGCCCGCGACGTGTTCTTCGTGCGCGGTGGCGCCGCCGCCGCCGACCCCGAGGCGCTTCGGGCCCGCCTGACCGCCGCCGCCACCCCCCCCTGACCCGGAGTGTGTCGAGTCCGCCACCGCCAGGGTGCGGAACTCGACACACCCCGGGGTTGTGTCCACAGGATCGAGGATGAGGGCTGTCGCAACAGGGGCTCCAGCCGGTAGGACGCGGGGATGTCGAGGAGTCCCCCGCGCCTTGGCGAGCTGGCGGCTCTGGCCCGGTCGCAGCACGGATTGTTCACCGGGACCCAGGCGCGGGGCCTGGGCGTGACCAGGCGCATGGCCGAGCGCCGAGTCGCCGGCGGTGAGTGGTGCAACGTCGAGCGCGGCGTCTACCGGATCGCGGGGGCGCCTCCGCGTCGGGAGGCCGAGGTGCTGGCGGCCATCCTGGCCACAAATGTTCGCAGTGTCGCCTCGCACGCCACCGCCGCTCACCTGCTGGGACTGCACCGCGTCGGTCCGGTGGTGTCGATCGAGCTGTGCGCCCTGGGGACGACTCTGCCGCTGCGACGGGGTGTCCGGGTCCACCGCACGCGCCGTCTGGAGCCGTGCGACACCTGCGTCGTCGAGGGCGTGCCCGTCACGTCAGGGGCGAGAACGCTCGTGGACCTCGCCGCCAGGTTGGACGCGGCGACTCTGACCGCCCTGGTGGACGACGCCATATGCGCGGGCCGCACCTCTGGTTCCTGGCTGTACCGCCGGGCGGTCGCACTGCGGGGCGGCCGGCGCGGTGTCGGCCGCCTGATCCGGCTGACCGCCGAGGGCGCGGAGGGCACGTTCCGCTCGTGGCTCGAGCGCCGGGCGGCCTGGGTGCTCCGCTCGGGTGGCATCCGCCGGCCACGGTGGAACGTCCCCGTCTACGACCGTCGGGGGATGATCGGGCTCGTCGACGCGCTGTTCCCTCCAGAGCGGGTCGTCGTGGAATTCGAGGGGATGCGCTTCCACACCACACCGGAGCAGCGGGAACGCGACGCCGCGCGATTCAACCGCCTCGTCATGGGCGGCTACACCGCGCTGCGCTACGGGTGGTCAGACGTCGTCGAGCAGCCCGGGCGCCTCATCACCGAGGTGCGTCATGCGCTGGGTGTGTCGAGACCGCCACCGTAGCGGTGCGTGAGTCGACACACCCCGGGTTACAGGACGCCGCCCTCGGTCATGCGCTTGACGTCCAGCACCCGGTCGACCTCGTCGTCGGACAGCACACCGGACTCCTTGACGACCTGCCGCAGCGGGCGGTCCTCGTCCAGAGCCCGCTTGGACAGCTCCGCGGCGCGGTCGTAGCCGATGGCCGGCACGAGCGCGGTGACGATCGCCAGGTCGTTCTCCACCAGATCACGGCACCGCTGCGCGTCGGCCCGCAGGCCGTCGACGCACCGGACGGCGAAGTTGTCCGCCGACCGCGCGAGCAACCGCACCGATTCCAGCACGTTGCGCGCGATCAGGGGGATGTAGACGTTCAGCTCGAAGTTGCCCGACAGACCGCCAACCGTGACGGCGGCGTCGTTGCCGATCACCTGGGCGGCGACCTGCGTCACCGACTCGGGGATGACGGGGTTGACCTTCCCCGGCATGATCGAGCTGCCCGGCTGGACCTCGGGCAGCTGCAGCTCCCCCAGGCCCGTGCGCGGCCCGGAGCCCATCCAGCGCAGGTCGTTGGCGACCTTCGTCAGCGAGACAGCGACCACCTTGCAAGCTCCGGACAGCTCCACGAGGGCGTCGCGCGCTCCCTGTGCCTCGAAGTGGTTCTCGGCCTCCCGCAGCTGCCGGATGCCGGTCCGCTCGCGCAGCGCGGAGATCACCGCCTCGGTCATGCCCTCGGGAGTGTTCAGCCCGGTGCCGACGGCCGTGCCGCCCAGCGGCAGCTCCGCGACCCGCTCCAGGGCCGCGCGGACCCGCTCGGCGCCAAGCTCCACCTGGCGCGCGTGGCCGGAGAGCTCCTGGCCCAGCGTCACGGGCGTGGCGTCCATCAGATGGGTCCGGCCCGGCTTGACGACCTCGGCGAACTCGTCGGCCTTAGCCGCCAGCGACTCCCGCAGGCGCTCCAGGCCGGGCAGCAGGTCGTCGACGCAGGCGACGTAGGCGGCCACGTGCACCGCGGTCGGGAAGACGTCGTTGGACGACTGGCCGGCGTTGACGTGGTCGTTGGGGTGCACGGGGTCCTTGGTCCCCAGCTCGCCCCCGAGGATCTCGATCGCCCGGTTCGACACGACCTCGTTGGCGTTCATGTTGGACGACGTGCCAGAGCCGGTCTGGAAGACGTCGATGACGAAGTGCTCGTCGTGGGCCCCGTCGACGACCTCGGCGGCGGCCTGTGAGATCGCGCGGAACTGCTCGTCGTCGAGGACGCCCTTGTCGTGGTTGACGACCGCCGCGGCGGCCTTGATGTGGCCGAGCGCCTTGATGACCTCGGGCGGGATCCCCTGGCCGGAGATGGGGAAGTTGCCGACCGCCCGTTGGGTCTGCGCCCCGTAGTAGGCCGACCCGGGGACCTGCACCTCGCCCATCGAGTCGCGTTCCGTGCGCGTGTCCGCCATGTGCTCACCTGTCTGCCTGCGCGGGTCGCTGCGCACCGCCCCGACTCGTCCCGGCCGGCCGTGCACGGCCCAAGGGGCAGCCTAGCCATGTCGCTAGGCTGGCCGCCACGACGGAACGGAAGCCATGACCACACTGCTGCTCGTGCGGCACGCGACGACCGCGGCCACCGGCGCACGGCTGGGCGGGCGCACGCCGGGGGTCAGGCTGGACGACGCCGGGCGGGCGCAGGCCGAGGCGGTCGCCCGCCGGTTGGCTCCCCTTCCCGTCAAGGCGGTGTACGCCAGCCCGCTGGAGCGCACCCGGGAGACCGCCGAGATCATCGCCGGGCCCCACCGGCGCCGGGTGCGCGTGTGCGAGGGGATGGTCGAGGTGGAGTACGGCACCTGGACCGACCGCTCGCTCAAGCAGGTCGCGCGGCGCAAGCTGTGGCCGGTCGTCCAGGCCAGGCCGTCGCTGGTGCGCTTCCCCCGGGGCGAGTCGATCCGGGCGATGCAGCTGCGCGCCGTCGACGCCCTGCAGGAGCTCGTCGCCCGCCACCGGCGCGACGTCATCGCGGTGGTCAGCCACGCCGACGTCATCAAGGCCGCGGTCGCCTTCTACCTGGGCCTGCCGATCGACCTGTTCCAGCGGCTTCACGTCAGCCCCGGGTCGGTGACCGTGCTGCGGCTGGGGGAGCACGAGCAGCCCGCCCTGCTGCGCTTCAACGACGACGGGCCGCTCGAGGCCGGCACGCTGGTGCCGGCCGGGAGGGGAGGGGGCCGGTGACCGAGTCGTACGACTTCGACTCCGTCGACTGGATCTCGGCGGGCGCCGTCGGCGAGCCCGGCCGGCGCACCTTCTACCTCCAGGCGCGCAAGGACCAGGCGACGGTCGCGCTGACCGTCGAGAAGAGCCAGGTGCAGGCCCTGTCAACGCTGGCCCAGCGGCTGCTGGCCCGCGCCGGCGTCACCGTGACGCCCGACGACCTCGACGAGCACGCCCAGCGGCTCGTCGAGCCGGTCGACAGCGCGTGGCGCGCCGCCTCCCTCAGCCTGGGGATGGACGAGACCGGCGAGCGCTTCGTGCTGGAGGCCGAGGAGCTGACCGAGGCGGAGGGCTCAGAGGCCGCGACCGCCCGCTTCTGGGTGAGCCGCCCCCAGATGGTCGCCCTGGCCGCCCACGCGGCGTTCGCGGTGGAGGCCGGGGCGCGTGAGCGGTGCCGCTTCTGCGGCCGGCCCAAGGACCCCGTCTCGGGCCACGTCTGCCCCGCGACGAACGGGCACGGGCCGCTGACGGTGTGACGGGCGCGTGGTGAGCACGGACATGACGGTGCCGCCGCTCGACGCGGCGCCGCTGCGCTTGTACGGGCGCATCGCCACGGCGAGCAACCACACCCTGCTGGCCCGCCTCGACGTCCCCGACCGGGAGGTGCTGGCCGTCTACAAGCCGCGGGCGGGCGAGCGGCCGCTGTGGGACTTCCCGACCGGGACGCTGTGCGTCCGCGAGGTCGCGGCCTACGAGGTCGACGCCTTCCTGGGATGGGGGATCGTCCCGCCGACAGTGCTGCGCGAGGGGCCGCTGGGCGTCGGGTCCGTGCAGCTGTTCGTGCCCCACGACCCCCGGACCCACTACTTCACCCTGATCGAGTCCGAGGCCCACCACGAGGCGCTGGCCCGCCTGGCCGTGCTCGACCTGCTGTTGAACAACGCAGACCGCAAGGCCAGCCACGTGCTGCTCGACGCGGAGGGACGTATCCGTGGCGTCGACCACGGTCTGACCTTCCACACCGACCCGAAGCTGCGCACGGTCGTCTGGGAGCTGGGCGGCGGGCCGCTGCGCCGCGGCTGGCGGGACGACCTGCGCCGTCTCCAGGCGGCCCTCGCTGACCCCGGTGGGGCCCTCGCCGCTCGGCTCGGCGACCTGCTGGCCGTCCCGGAGGTGCGGGCGTTGGCGCGCCGTGCCGGCGCGCTGTCGCGTCTGGAGGTCCTGCCCGACGTCGACGTGCGCCACCGTGGCTACCCCTGGCCGCCGCTGTAGCCGTCCCGACCCAGGAGTGTGTCGATTTCCGCACCGTGATGGTGGAAAATCCGACACACTCCGGGTGGGAGGGCGCATCGTGAGTGGGCTGGTGAGCCTCGACGCGATCGAGGCGGCGGCCGCGCGGCTCGTGGGCGTGGCGCAGCGCACGCCGCTCGAGCCGTCGCGGGCGATCTCGCGGCTGGTCGGGGCGCACACCGTGCTCAAGTGCGAGCACCTGCAGCGCACCGGCTCGTTCAAGATCCGCGGGGCGTACAACCGCATCGACCGGCTGGGCGCCACCGAGCGCGCCGGCGGGGTGGCCTGCGCGTCGGCGGGCAACCACGCGCAGGGCGTGGCGCTGAGCGCACGGCTGTCGGGCGTGGCGGCGACGGTGTTCATGCCGGCCGAGGCGCCCCTGCCCAAAGTGCAGGCCACGCGGGCGTACGGCGCCGAGGTCGTGCTGGAGGGCGATGCGCTGGCCGACGCGCTCGAGGCCGCCGAGAAGTGGGCGGCCGGTCACGGCGCGACCTTCGTCCACCCCTACGAGCACCCCGACGTCATCGCGGGGCAAGGCACGCTGGGCCTGGAGGTCCTCGAGCAGGTCCCCGACGCGGGGACCGTCGTCGTGCCGGTCGGCGGCGGCGGCCTCATCTCCGGCGTCGCCTCTGCGGTCAAGGCGTTGCGGCCCGGCACGCGGGTCGTCGGGGTGCAGGCGTCGGGCGCCGCCTCGGTGGCGGCCTCCCTGGAGGCCGGGGAGCCGCGGGGCGTGGAGCACCCTTCGACGATCGCCGACGGCATCGCGGTGAAGTCCCCGGGTCCGCTGACGCTGGCCCACATCGGCGAGCGGGTCGACGAGGTCGTCACCGTCACCGACGAGGCCATCGTGCGCGCCGTGCTGCTGCTGGTCGAGCGGGCCAAGCAGGTCGTCGAGCCGGCGGGGGCCGCGGGCCTGGCCGCCCTGCTGGACGGCAGCCTCGCGCTGGTCGAGCCCGTGGTCGTGCTGCTGTGCGGCGGCAACGTCGACCCGCTGCTGCTGCAGCGCATCATCCAGTCCGGCCTGGTGGAGGAGGGCCGCTACCACGTGCTGCGCACCCGCCTGGCGGACCGCCCCGGCGCCCTGTCGCGGCTGCTGCGCCTGCTCGCCGGGGTGGGCACGAACGTCGTCGCGGTGGAGCACCACCGCCTCGACCCGACCCTGCACCTGCTGGAGGTCGACGTGGAGCTGGCGGTGGAGACCCGTGGCCACGAGCACGTCGCCGAGGTCGACCGCGCCCTTCGTGACCACGGGTACTCGCTCTACGGGCCCGGGACGTAGCCGCGCTCGGCGCCGGAGGCGCGCCTAGCGGACCGGCTCGCCGATGGTCGCCTCGATGATCTCCACGTCCAGGTCGGCGACCTGGGAGCGCAGCTCGTCAGGGGTGCCGGTCAGCACGGGGAAGGTGCCGTAGTGCATCGGCACGACCGTCGGGGCGCCCAGGAGACGGGCGGCGACGGCGGCCTGACGCGGGTCCATGACGAAGTGGTCGCCGATGGGCAACAGCGCCACGTCGGGCCGCCACAGCTCGCCGATGAGCTCCATGTCGCCGAAGACCATCGTGTCCCCGGCGTGGTAGACGCGCAGGCCCTCGGAGAACTCCACGACCCATCCCCCGGGCTCGCCGCCGTAGACGATGGACCCGTCGTCATCGGTGATGCCGCACGAGTGGACCGCATCGACGAGCGTGGCCCGCAGCCCGTCGGCCGTCTCCACGGTGCCGCCCTTGTTCAGCCCGACGACGCCCGACACCTGCTTGCCCTCCAGCCAGGCCGACGTCTCGAAGATGCAGTAGGTCTCCGGCTCCAGGCGCCGGCCGACCTCCACCGCGTCGCTGATGTGGTCGAAGTGGCCGTGGGTCAGCAGCATCACGTCCACCCGGTCCGGCTCCTTCTCGGAGTCCGGGCACGACGGGTTGTCGCGCAGCCACGGGTCGATGAGCACGACCGTGCCGTCGGACGTGCGGAAGCGGAACGTCGAGTGGCCCAGCCACGTCATCTCGACACCCTTGAGGTCCATGTCCGCGATCCTTCCTCGGCGAGGGCTCCGCCCGCTGACCTACCACCTCAGCGACCTGTCACACGTGCGCCGGCGGGCCGCGTGTCGCGCCGGCCCTCCCCGCGGCCTACAGTCGGTCCGCCCGAGCCGGGGAGGCCGCCGTGATCGACGTCGTGACCGTGCCCACCCCGGAACTGGGCGACCGCAGCTACGTCGCCACCGACGGCGAGCACGCCGTGGTGGTCGATCCCCAGCGCGACGTCGACCGCGTCGCGGGCATCCTGGACGGCCGCGGCCTGCGGCTCACCCACGTGCTCGAGACCCACGTCCACAACGACTACGTCACCGGCGGCCTGCAGCTGGCCCGCGAGCGCGGGGCGGCCTACGTCCTGGCGGCCGCCGAGCCGGTTCGGTTCGCCCGCCTCGGCGTCGCCGGGGGCGACCGCCTGCGGTCCGGGGCCATGAGCCTGGAGGCCGTGCGCACGCCGGGCCACACGCCCGAGCACCTGGCGTGGGTGATGTCGGACGGGGGTCGCCCGCGGCACGTGTTCACGGGCGGGTCGCTGCTGTATGGGACGGTCGGGCGCACGGACCTGGTCGACGGCGCGCGCACGCACGCGCTGACCCGCGCCCAGTACCGGTCGGCGCGCCGGCTGGTCGACCGGCTGCCCGACGACGTCGCGCTCTGGCCCACACACGGGTTCGGCGGCTTCTGCGCGTCCTCCCCGGCCGGCGAACGCGCCGGCGACGGCAGCGTGGGCGCGCAGCGACGTCACAACCCGGCGCTGACGACGGACGACGAGGAGGACTTCGTCCGCAGCACCGTCGCGGGCCTGGGCGCCTACCCCAGCTACTACGCGCACATGGGGCCGGTCAACCGCGCGGGACCGGCGCCGCTGGACCTGTCGCCGCCGACGCCGGTGGACGCCGCCGAGGTCCTTCGGCGGGCCCAGGCGGGCCAGTGGGTGATCGACGTGCGCGACCGCCGCTCCTTCGCCCGCCGCCACCTGGCGGGCACCGTCAACGCCGAGCTCGACGAGCTCCTGGCCACCTATGTGGGCTGGCTGCGGCCCTGGGGCGCACCGGTCACCCTGGTCGGGGACACCGTCGACGACATCGCGGCCGCGCAGCGGGCCCTGGCCCGCGTGGGCGTCGACCGCCCGGCCGGGGCGGTCGCCCGCGCCCGCCGGGGTCTCGCGCGGACCTGGCAGCAC
>JAHWKQ010000096.1 GCA_019347785.1 Actinomycetota bacterium | reverse complement strand
CCATCGCCCGCCCATGCCGACCTCGAGCACGGCGGCGTCGGCCGGGGCGTCGGCGAAGTGGACGTAGGCCAGCGCGGTGAGCACCTCGAAGTAGGTGACCGGATCGGGCAGGCGCGCGTCCACCTCGGCCAGGAACAGCTCCAGGTACGACAGGCCGGCGACGACGTCCTCGGGGCTGATCGGCTCCCCGGCCACCCGGATGCGCTCACGGACGTCCTGCAGATGGGGGGACGTGTACGTGCCGGCGGTCAGCCCCAGCGCCCCCAGCAGCGACGTCACCATGGCGGCCACGCTGGTCTTGCCGTTGGTGCCCGTGATCCGCACCGCCGGGTAGGCCTGGTCGGGGCGCCCCAGCAGCTCGCACAGCGTCGTGATCCGGTCCAGGTCGGGCACCATCCGCGACGGGACGCGCGCCTCGAGCGCGCGCAGGGACGCCTCGTACCGCTCGTCGGCGGGCACGGCTATCCCAGGCTCTCCAGCTGGGCCGCCAGCGTGTCCGCCGTCGCCCGCCATCCGGCGAGCTTGTCGCGCTCGGAGCGCACCACCGCCGCCGGCGCCTTGGCCGTGAAGCCGTGGTTGCCCAGCTTGCGCTCCGCCCGGCGGACCTCGGCCCGCGCGCGCTCCAGCTCCCGGCGCAGCCGGCGCCGCTCCTCGTCGAGGTCGACGAGCCCGCTCAGCGGGATGTACAGCTCGGCGCCCGCCGACAGCACCTTGCCGACCGGCCCGTCCGACGGCGGCGAGTCGGCGAAGGTCCACTGCCCCACGCCCGCCAGGCGGCGGATTCCGTCGACGCCGGCCTCCAGGACGCCACGGGCGCCGTCGGTGGCGACGGCGACGACCTCCATGCGCGCCGAGGGGTTCAGGCGATGCTCGTGGCGGAAGCGCCGCAGCTCGGTGACCGCCTCCTGCAGGGCGCCCATGGCGGCGTCGGCCCGCTCGTCGCGGCGCGCCGGTGACGGCTCCGGCCATGCGGCGCGCATCACGCTGGTGCGGCCGTCCGGGCGGTTGAGGATGCGCCAGGTCTCCTCGGTGACGAACGGCATCAAAGGGTGCAGCAGGCGCAGGACCTGGTCGAGGACACAGGCCAGCACCCGCCTGGCGGCGGCGGCGTCCGCGTCCTGGCCGGCCGGGCCCGTCACGCGTGGCTTGGCCAGCTCCAGGTACCAGTCGCAGTACTCGTCCCACACGAAGTGGTACAGCCCCCGGGCCGCGGCGGCCAGGTCGTAGTCCCCGAAGCCGGCCTCGGCCGCGGCCCGGGCGGCCTCCAGCCGCGACAGGATCCAGCGGTCCTCCAGGCGCAGCTCGCGGTCGTCGGGCAGCCCGTCGGCGGGGGTGACGCCGTGAAGGTTGAGCACGACGAAGCGGGCGGCGTTCCACAGCTTGTTCACGAACCGGCGGCCGCCCTCGACCCACTCCTCGGCGATCGGCACGTCGGTTCCCGGCACGGCGGCGCGCAGCAGGGCGAACCGCAGCGCGTCGGCCCCGTAGCGCTCGATCAGATCGAGGGGGTCGATGACGTTGCCGATCGACTTCGACATCTTCTTGCCGTGCTCGTCGCGCACGAGGCCGGTGTTGACGACGACCTCGAACGGCACCTCGTCGAGGAAGTGCAGCCCCGACATCAGCATCCGGCTGACCCAGAAGGTGTTGATGTCGTAGCCGGTGACCATCACCGTCGTCGGGTACCAGGTCCGCAGGGCCGGGGTGTCGCTGCCGGGTCCCACCCACCCGAGCGTCACGAACGGCCATAGCTGTGACGAGAACCACGTGTCGAGCACGTCGGAGTCGCGGACGAGCCCCTTCGCCTCGGCCTCCTCGGGCGTGGGGTCGGCGCGCAGCACGTGGACGTTGCCGTCCCGGTCGTACCAGGCCGGGATGCGGTGGCCCCACCACAGCTGCCGGGAGATGCACCAGTCGTGCAGGTTCTCCAGCCACGCCAGAAAGCCCCTGGTGTTCCGCGGGGGCACGAACCGGGTGCGGCCGGCCCGCACCGCCCCGATGGCTCGTTCAGCGAGGGGACCCACCGCGACGAACCACTGGTCGGACAGGCGCGGCTCGACGACCGTGCCGCAGCGGGAGCAGACGCCGACGGGGTGCTCGCGGGCCTCGACGCGCTGCAGCAGCCCCTGTGCGTCGAGGTCGCGCTTGACCCGTTCGCGCGCCTCGAACCGGTCCAGCCCCTCGTAGGGGCCGCCGTGGGGGTTGATCCGGGCCTCGTCGGTCATCACGTCGACCGCCGGCAGGCCGTGGCGCCGGCTGATCTCGTAGTCGTTCGGGTCGTGGGCGGGCGTGACCTTGACCGCGCCGGTGCCGAAGGACGGGTCGACGGCCTCGTCCGCGACGACCGGCATCTGTCTGTCCAGCAGGGGCAGCCGCAGCGTCGTCCCGACCAGGTGCCGGTAGCGCTCGTCCTCGGGGTGCACCGCGACCGCGGTGTCGCCGAGCATCGTCTCGGCGCGGGTCGTCGCCACCACGACGCCCCCGCCGCCGTCCCAGGCGGGATAGCGCAGGTAGGCGAGCTCCCCGTCGTGCTCGACGTGGTCGACCTCGATGTCGGACAGGGCGGTGCCGCACCTCGGGCACCAGTTGATGATGCGGTGGCCCCGGTAGATCAGCCCCTGCTCGTACCAGGCGCAGAACACCTCGCGGACCGCGCGGACGTACGCCTCGTCGAGCGTGAACACCGCGCGGGGCCAATCGCACGACGCGCCGAGACGGCGCATCTGGCGCAGGATCAGACCGCCGGACTCCTCCCGCCAGCGCCACACCCGCTCCACGAAGGCCTCACGGCCCAGGTCGTGGCGTGACAGCCCCTCCTCGGCGAGCTGCCGCTCGACGACGATCTGTGTCTGGATGCCCGCGTGGTCGGTGCCCGGCTGCCACATCGCGTTGGCGCCGCGCATCCGCTGCCGGCGCATCAACGCGTCGGGGATGCTGTGGTTCAACGCGTGGCCGAGGTGCAGACCCCCGGTCACGTTCGGCAGCGGCAGCATGATGCAGAACGGCTCGCCCGGGTCGTCGGGCTCGGCGTGGAAGAAGCCGTTCTCCTCCCACCAGGCGTACACGCGGCCCTCGACCTCGGCCGGGTCGTAGCTGGTGGGCAGGTCGGTGGCCGCCGCCGTGCCCGCGCGCCGCTCGCTCATGCGCGCAGTGTAGGTGGCCGTCCTCAGTGGTCGAGCCCGCGCCGGCCCCTCGTCCAGTACAGCGCCGCGCCCGCGACCGGCACGCACAGCACGGCGGTCCACTTCCACACCAGGACGCGCCGCACCCCCTCGCGGCGCTGCAGGTCCGACAGGCACACGAACGTGGGGATCCACCACACCGCCGCCAGGAGAGCGACCAGCAGCGGGTCGGCCACCGCCGCGCCGCGGGGCCCGCGGGTCAGGCGGCCGCGGGCTCCTGGTCGCCCGCCCGCTGGGATGCCGGCGTCCGGCCGGGCGTGGGCAGGTCGAAGGTGCGGATCGCGAACGTGAACAGCACGAAGTACACCGCGGCGTAGGCCAGGCCCAGCGGGACGAGCAGCAGGGGGTTCGTCGCGATGCCGTAATTGATCAGGTAGTCGATCAGGCCCGCCGAGAAGCCGAAGCCGTGCTTGATGCCCAGCACGCCGGCGACGAACAGCGCGGAGCCGGTCAGCAGCGCGTGGATGCCGAACAGCACCGGCGCCAGGAACAGGAAGCTGAACTCGATCGGCTCGGTGATGCCGGTCAGGAAGGACGTGAAGCCGCTGGACCCCATGACGGCGCCCGTCTGCCTGCGGTTCTCCGGGTCGGACTGGCGGTACATCGCGTAGGCGGCGGCCGGCAGCCCGAACATCATGATGAGGTAGAAGCCGGCCAGGAACAGGCCCGCCTCGGGGTCGCCGGCGAAGAAGCGGTTGATCTCGCCGCGCACGACCTTGCCCGAGTCGGTCCGGAACGTGCCGAACTGGAACCAGATGAAGGTGTTGATAATGTGGTGCAGCCCGAAGGGGATGAGCGCCCGGTTCGCCACGCCGTAGACGAAGGCGCCCAGCGCCCCCGCCCCGATGATCCACGAGCCGAACGAGTCGATCGCCCCCTCGACGGGCGGCCACACGAAGCTGCCGGCCAGGCCGATGAGCATGGCCGCGAAGGCGGTCACGATCGGCACGAAGCGCCGGCCCCCGAAGAACGCGAGGTAGTCGGGCAGGTCGATGTCCTTGTAGCGCCGGTACAGCGTCGCCGCGAGGAGGCCGATGATGATGCCGCCGAGGACGTCCATGTCGACGATCGCCACGAGCACGATGTGGCCGACGACCGCGGCCAGCCCGGCGGCCCCGGCGCCCTCGGAGAAGCCGATGGCCACCCCGATGGCGAAGATCACCGGCAGGCTCTCGAACACCGCTCCCCCACCGGTCTCCATGACGTTCCAGACAGGGTTGCCCCACGACAGCCACGACACCGTGCCGAAGAACTCGCCGAGGCGCAGCAGCAGCGCGGCCGCCGGCAGGACCGCGATCGGCATCATCAGCGCCCGGCCGACGCGTTGCAGCAGCCCGAGCATGGTCGCCCCTCCAGTCGGTCCTCCCGGACGGCGGGCTCACGCCGTCCCGGTGTCCACCTCCAGCAGCGGGTCACCGGCGCGGACCCCGCCGGACCCGGCGACGACCGTCACCGTGTGACCCGACAGTACGACGACCGGCGACACGGTGTCGACGCCCAGTTCGCGCAGCCGGTCCCAGTCGACGCCCACGAGCGGGTCGCCGACGGCGACCTCGTCGCCCTCGGCCGCGCGCGGGGTGAAGCCGTCTCCTTCCAGGCGCACGGTGTCGATGCCGACGTGCACCAGCACCTGCAGCCCGTCGCCGGTCTCGATCGCCCAGCCGTGGCCCCCCCGGAAGGCCTTGGCGACCGTGCCGGCGACGGGGGCGACGACCTGCGCCCCGGTGGGGCTGACCGCCACGCCGTCGCCCACCGTGCGGCTGGCGAAGACCTCGTCGGCGACGTCGTCGAGGACGACGACGTCGCCGGTGAAGGGGCTGGTGACGACGGTCATGGACGCCCGCGGCTCCCCGGCTACCCGCCCATGAGGTCACGCATCGCCGACTCGATGCTGTCGCTCTTGGTGCCCATGACCACCTGCACCGCGCCGCCCATGCGCATGACGCCGGGCGCCCCCGCCTGCTTCAGCGCCGCCTAGTCGAGCTTGTCGTCGTCGTGCAGCTCGACGCGCAGCCGGGTGATGCACGGCTCGAGGTTATTGATGTTGTCCCCGCCCCCCAGTCCGGCCAGCACCTGCTCGGCGGTCTCTCGCACGCCCATGGCTCAGCCCCTCCACGACCCGCGCACGCCGCGGGCCATCCGGTTCCAGGTGTGCCGCACCCCGCGGACCGCCACGCCGTAGGCGTACAGGTTCTCGGGCGCGGCGACGCCACCCAGGCCCGCGTCGCCCAGATGGTGCACGTCCACCCCCACGCGCTTGGCGGTCACGGCCAGCTGCCTGATCGTAGTCACGTCGGCGCCCTCCTGCGAGGTACCGACGGCGCCGACCGCCAGCCCGCCGGCGGCGCGCACCCGGGTGGTGACCGACCGGGCGGCGTCCTCGGAGACGCCCGGCACGGTGCCGGGCAGCGGGACGAGCACACCGTGGGCGTCGGCCTCCAGCAGCGCCTCGGCCACCCCCACCCCGATCGGCTCCTCGGCGCCGGCGTGGTGCATCTTGCCGGCCAGGCACACCAGGTCGGGCGCGGACCGCCGCACGGTCTCGACGGCGGCCGCCAGGTCGGCCACGGTCGCGCCGCGGCCGGGGTTGGCCGTCACGACCACGAACGCCGCCCCGCCGTCCGCGGCGGCCCGGGCATTGGGCTCCGTCGCGCGGTGCTCGTCGGGCACGGATTCCAGAGCCGGCTCGAGGTTGAGCCCGACCGGCCTGCCCAGCAGCCGGGCCAGCCCGTGGAAGCCCCGCGGCGGCGGGTCGAGCAGTTCCAGGCCGGCCACGAGCACGCCGTCGGCGGAGGGGTCGGCCAGGTTGAGGCAGACCAGGTCGGCGCCGAAGGCGGCCGCCAGCTCCGCGTTGGCCGTGCCGGCCTGCAGCGGCGCCGCGGGGGCGACGACCTCGGCCAGCAGGGTACGGCCCTCCGACGCCCGGACGGCGTCGCGCAGCTCGTCGCCGCGCAGGGCCGCGAGCCCGTACCCGAAGCGGTCGAGCAGGCGCGTCATCCCCCGGTCACCTCCACCGCCGTGGTCACCGCGTGTAGGTGACCTTGGTCAGGCCCTCGGGCGCGTCCGGGTCCAGCCCCAGGCGCACCGCCAGGGCGTGCGCGACCTGCTGGGCCCGAACGGTGGCGGGCAGGGCCGCCAGCGGCTCGCTCAGGCCGGCCGGCAGCCCCAGCGTCGCGCCGGCGCCGTCGCCGACCCGGTGCACCCGGGCGCCGCGCCCGGCCAGCTGTCCCACCAGCTCGGCCATGTCCGCCGCCGCCCTCCCCGACGACGTGAACGCCAGCACCGGGAACTCACGCTCGACGACGGCGATCGGGCCGTGGCGCAGGTCGGCCGAGGAGTAGCCGTGGGCCAGGATCGAGGTGGTCTCCTTCAGCTTCAGGGCCGCCTCCAGCGCCACCCCGTACAGAAAGCCCCGGCCGACGGTGACCAGCCCCGCGGCGTCGGCCAGGTCGGCCGCCACCCGGCGCGCCGGCCCGGGGTCGTCGACCACGGCGGCGACCTGGTCGGGCAGCGCCTGCCAGTCCCCGGCCCGCCAGTCGCCGTCGGCCAGGGCCTCGGCCAGGATCGCGAAGGCCGCCACCGACGCGGTGAACGTCTTGGTGGCCGGCACGGCCAGCTCCTCACCGGCGTCCAGGTCCACGACGGCGTCGCCGGCGTCGGCCAGGGGACTGTCGGCGTCATTGGTGACGGCGACCCCGGTGGCCCCGGCGGCGCGCAGCCGCTCGAAGACCCCGACGATCTCCGGCGTCGCCCCGGACTGGCTCACGGCGACCGCGAGCCAGCCCTCACAGGCGACGTCGCCGCCGTAGAGCGTGAACAGGCTGGGCGCCGCCAGGCACACCGGCCGTCGCACGGCAAGCTCCAGCGCGTAGCGACCGTACACGGCGGCATGGTCCGACGAGCCGCGCGCGACGAGGATGACGCCGGCGGGCGGGGCCGGCACCGCGGCCCGGACCTCGGTCGCGACCCGCGACCGGCGCCCCGCGAGCGCGCGCAGTACCCCGGGCTGCTGGGCCATCTCCGCCGCCATGTGCTCCCCGGGCATCGCAGGCCCCACCTTTCCGGACGGGTGTTGTGCATGTGTGCGGCCGAATCGTGCCGCGGGTACGCACAAGGCGGTCCCTGCGGTGCTGTCTAGGCGGAGCGCTCCCGGCGCAGCGCCTCCTCGGCGTGGGGCAGGAGGGTGGGGTTGACCTTCTCGCGCACGACCTCGGCGGTGATGAGGCACTGGCCGACGTCGGACAGCGACGGCAGCTCGTACATGGTGTTCAGCAGGACCTCTTCCAGGATGGCGCGCAGCCCGCGCGCCCCGGTCCCGCGCAGGATGGCCTGGTCGGCGATGGCCTCCAGGGCGTCGTCGCTGAAGTCCAGGCGCACCGCGTCGTAGTCGAAGAACTTCTTGTACTGCCGCACCAGCGCGTTCTTGGGCTCGGTCAGCACGCGCACCAGCGCCTCGCGGTCGAGCTGCTCGACGTAGCAGCCGATTGGCAGGCGCCCGACGAACTCGGGGATCAGACCGAACTTCATCAGGTCCTCGGGCAGCACCTGGCTGTACAGCGCGGTCAGGTCCTTGGCGGCCCGGGTCCTGACGTCGGCGCCGAAGCCGATGCTCTTGCGCCCGATGCGCTGCTCGATGAGCTGCTCCAGGCCGGCGAACGCGCCACCGCAGATGAACAGCACGTTGGTCGTGTCGATCTGGATGAACTCCTGGTGGGGATGCTTGCGGCCGCCCTGCGGCGGCACGCTGGCGGTGGTGCCCTCCAGGATCTTCAGCAGCGCCTGCTGCACGCCCTCGCCGGAGACGTCCCGCGTGATCGACGGGTTCTCGCTCTTGCGGGCGATCTTGTCGACCTCGTCGATGTAGA
>JAHWKQ010000002.1:4589-28825 GCA_019347785.1 Actinomycetota bacterium | reverse complement strand
TCGGCGACTCGCTGACGGCCGGCGCCGGCGCGTCCAGGCCGGCGCGCCGCGGCTGGGTCCCGCGCCTGACCGAGCTGCTCGACGGCCCTGTGGCCTGCTACCCGGACGGGCGCGGCGCCTGCGGCCTGCGGCTGCGGAACCTCGGCGTGCCCGGCGCGACGAGCGCGAGCCTGGTGCGCCGGCAGCTGCCGGCGGCGGTCGCGGCGCTCGAGGCGGCGCGCAGGCCTGCCGCGCTGATCACCGTGGGCATCGGCGGCAACGACCTGCTCGCGCTCGCCGACGTGTGCCGACCGCGGCGGCTGACCGCCTGTCGTGGGGCGGTCGCCCGGACGCTCGAGCGGTTCTCCGCCAACCTGTCGCTCATACTGCGCCGGCTGCGACACGCGGCCGGCCAGGGCGTGCCGATCCTCGTGCTGGCCTACGACAACACCCTTCGCTACTGCCTGCCCCCCCGGGCGGCGGCGTTCGGCGACCTGCTGCTGGAGGGCGGCCGCGGCGTGGGCGCGGGGCTGAACGACCGGGTCCGCGCGGTGGCCGCGGGTCACGGGACCGCGGTCGCGGACGCCTTCGGGGCGCTCGGCGACGCCGACGTCCCCGACGAGGGGAACTGCGTGCACCCCGACGACTCCGGCCACGCCGTCCTGGCGCGCCGCGTCGCCGCCGCCTACGAGTCGGCGGCGGGGAGCCGAGCGGACGCTGACGAGCCGCGCGGGTCAGTCCGCCGGCTTGACCGCGTGCACCAGGACGTAGTCCATGAGCCCGCGCCGGCGCAGCAGCGCCCACTGGCCGACCATGGCCCGGGCGGCCCAGCGCTGCAGCCGCGGGACGTCGCGCAGGACCGCCAGACGCTGGCGGGCGAAGACGAGGAACGGGTCGACCACCCGCTGCCCGCAGCGTGTGACGGTGACGTCGGCCAGGCCGGCGGCGCGTAGCTGGGCGGCCATGGTGTCGTCGTCGACGAGCACGTCGGGCCGCAGCCCCCAGAAGCGCACGCTCGACATCGCCGCCACCCACTCGGCGGGCGTGTGCGGTCTGCCCTGGGCGGTGAAGTCCGACGCCACCAGCACGCCTCCTGGCCGGAGCACCCGGTGGACCTCTCGGAAGAAGGCCGTGCGGGACGGGAAGTGGAACGCCGCCTCCACGCTGATGACGCCGTCGGCGCAGCCGTCGGCCAGCGGCAGTCGGGTGGCGTCCCCGACCACCGGCAGGGCGCCGGCCTCCGCCAGGCAGCGCCTGCCCACCCGAAGCTGGGACTCGGTGACGTTCAGGGCCAGCAGCAGGCGGGGGCGGGCGCGCTCCGCGATCACCGGGTCCTGGGCTCCCAGGCCGTTGCCGACGTCGACGACGAGGCCGCCGCGTGGCAGCCGGGCGGCCAGCGTGTCCGCCAGGCGGCGGGCGGCCACGGGCGCCTCCGGCTCACCGCCCGGCCCGCTCCACAGACCCAGGTTGAGCCAGCCCGGCGCCGGCGAGAGGAAGAAGTCGGCTCCGAGGCTCTCGTACACGGTGGCGGCCGGCGACCGCCCCCGGCGCAGCACCTGCGCGAGGTGCCGCGCATGCGCCCGGGTCCAGCGGCGCATCGGCTACCGGGCCATGCGGCTGTCGCCGCGCCGCCGCGCGCCGGTATGGTCGCCGGACATGCCGGCGGCGCGTGACGCGCGGGACAGGGAGAGACCGTGGCGGGGATGGGGCAGGCGGCGCTGCGCCTGGGGGCGCTCCTCGACGACCGGATCGGCGTGGCCTGGCAGGCCGTCAAGGTGCGCCTGGGGCTGCTGCGGCCGGTGGAGGCCGTCTGCTACCGGGGACACGGCACCGCAGGGCGGCTGTGGCTGCGTGGCCGCGTCCTGGAGCGACAGGGCATCGCCCGCGCCACGGGCTCGGACACGGTCTGGCAGAACCTGGCGAACATGTGGCGGCGGTTCACCAGCGACGAGCTGCGCGGGGCGCGCGTCGTTGCGCGCCACGCCGACCGCACGGTTCAGACGGTGACCGACGGCGAGGGCTTCTTCGACGTGTCGATCGTCCCGGGGTCCGGACTGCCCCCCGGGTGGCTCTGGCACCCCGTACAGGTCACGGTCGCCGGGCCGCTGGCCCGGGACCAGTCACCGCCGCGCACCGTGGGGCAGGTGCTCGTGCCCCCGGCCCATGCCACGTTCGGCGTCATCAGCGACATCGACGACACCGTCGTCCGCACCGGCCTGACGTCCCCGCTGCTCATGACCGCCAGCATCGTGCTGTTGAACAACGCACACACCCGCAGCCCGTTCGCGGGGGTCGCCGCCTTCTACCGGGCCCGGCAGCAGGGCGCGGACGGCGCCGGGGGCAACCCCGTCTTCTACGTGTCCAGCAGCCCCTGGAACCTGTACGACCTGCTGGTGCAGTTCCTGGACGTGCACGACATTCCCGCCGGCCCGCTGTTCCTGACCGACTGGGGCATCGACGACCGCGCCTTCGTCACGGGCGGGCACGGCGAGCACAAGCTCGCACGCATCGAGGCGCTGCTGGCGACCTACCCGGACCTGCCGTTCGTGCTGGTCGGGGACAGCGGCCAGCAGGACCCGGAGGTGTACCGGCAGGTGGTGCGGGAGCACCCGGGACGCGTCGCCGCCATCTACATCCGCGACGTCACCAGCCCCGAGCGCGACCGTCAGGTGCACGCGATCGCCGCCGACGTCCGGGCCATGGGCGTGGACGTGCTGCTGGTCGCCGATACGGTGACCGCCGCCGAGCACGCCGCCGGCCGCGGCCTCATCGACCCCTCGGCGCTGCCGGGGATCCGCGCGCAGCGGGCCCACGACGACTCCGCGCGCTGAGGGGACGCGCGGCTCAGGCCCTGGCGCCGGCGAACATGCGCAGGACGAGCAGCAGCGCGACCGACCCCACGATGGCGGCCAGCCACGTCGATACGTCGAAGAACTCGCCCACCGGGTCGGCGCCGAACAGCGCCCCGCCGACGAAGCCGCCGAGCAGCGCGCCCACGACGCCGATGGCCATCGTGGTGAAAATGCCGCCGGGGTCCCTGCCCGGGACGAGCAGCTTGGCGGTCGCCCCCGCGATGAGACCGAGCAAAAGGAAGGCGATGATGCCCATGGCACGACTCTCCTGGCCGAAGCGGGCCCCGACGCGGATGGGCGCGCGCCCACCTGCGCCAAGGATAACCGCCGGTAGTCCCCGGCGGCGGCAGGCTCAGCGGGCGGTGGCCTCGGCCGGCGGGTTCACGTACCCACCACCACCACCGCCGTCGTCACAGCCGGCGGCGAGCACGGACAGGGTCAGCAGGACGGCGGCGAGCAGTCGGCGCATGGTCGTCCTTTCGTGCGGGGCGCGCGGCTCAGGCGCACCCAGGTGAGGCTGGATTGCCAAGGTCGAACCTCTCGCGACACCATTGTCGCAGAGTGTTCAACCTCGCGGCCGCCCGGACGGTTCCGCGTGACCGCTTCCGGCGGGCGGACAACTGAGGGAGGACCATGGCCGAGGGTCAGTGGTACTGGTGCCTGCGACACCGGCGTGTCGAGCCGCGGAGGGGCTGCCCGGAGCGCGACCGCATGGGCCCGTACGGGTCCCGGGAGGAGGCGGCCCGCTGGCACGAGCGCGTCGAGGACCGAAACGAGGCCTGGGCGGAACAGGACGAGCGGTGGGAAGACGCCGGACAGGAGTGAGGAAGCGATGACCGACGACGCGGGTGGGCCGGTGACGCCGCTGCGGTTCATGGCCGAGCAGATGCGGCGCTGGCGTGAGGCCCTGGAGCCCCTGCAGGCCCAGTCCGGACCGGCGGCGCAGATGACGGACATGCTGCGACGCCAGGCGGACATCTTCTCCGAGACGCTGCGCCGGCAGGGCGACTGGCAGGCCCATCTCACCCAGGCGCTGTTCGACCCGCTGCTGCGCCAGGCGGAGTTCCTGTCGTCCGCGGCGGGCCGCATGCGCGAGCAGGCCGAGCTGTACGAGCGCTCCGCGGATCTGCTGCGCCAGCAGGCGGAGCTGTTCGAGCAGGCCGCCGAGCCGGCCCGGCGCCAGGCCGAGGCGCTGCGCGAGCTGTTCCCCCCGGAGTGAGGCGGCCGGCTCAGGTCAGGGCGCGACCCTCTCCTCCGTCCGGCACTGCCGCCCGGCGCAGGCCTTGATCGCATCGAGGCGTTGCGTGAAGCGCCGTGAGAGGCGGGTCTTGGTCGGGCCGGGCGGGAGCGCCCGCACCTGGTAGGGGTCGTCTCGCAGGTCGTAGAGCTCACGCGCTCCACCCAGGTACCGGACGAAGAGATGCGTCCGGGTGCGCAACGCCCGGTACGGAGGGGCGATGTCGTCGCCCCACTTCTCCACGACGAAGGCCCGTCGCCACCGCCTCGACGCGGGGGGAGCCGGACGGAGCAGCCGTTCGAATGACCGGCCGTCGACGAAGCCCGGCGTGTCGACGTCGGCGAGGTCGGCGATGGTCGGCGCCCAGTCGTTGTTGACGACCAGGTGACGTCGGTGGACGCCGGCGGGGACCCCGGGGCCCCGCACGAGCAGCGGGACGCGGATGTCCTCGTCGTAGGCGGTCATCTTCTGCGGCATCTGGCGGCGATGGCCGTTGTGATGACCGTTGTCCGACGTGAAGAACACATAGGTCTCGTCGAGTTGGCCGGTGTCCTCGAGTGCCGAGAGCAGGCTGGCGACCGCATCCTCGACGGACAGCATCGACCGCAGGCGCCTCCGGTAGACGGCGTCGACCGTGGCGACCTGGCCGGCATCCAGCAGGGGCTTGCGTCGAATCCACCTCGGCTTGTCGGAGACGTCCGCCTCGTTGAACGCGGGAGTGCGGGGCTGGCGGCTGTCGCCGAACCGATGTTGATGGCGGATCGCCGCCGGCGCCGGCTGGTGAGGGGCGTTGAGCGACAGGTACAGGAAGAACGGTGAGGCGCGTGCGGCCGCCTGCCGGACGTAGTCGCCGGCTTGAGCCGCCAACAGGTCGGTGTCGTGTGTCTGTTCCGGGTCGAACGACAGGACCTGCCCGTTGTGATTGATGCGGTACTGGTCGCTGCCGTTCCGGCTGGTGTCATAGAAGCCCATCCAGCCGTACCACTCGTCCCACCCGGCCGGGACGTGGGTGTGCTCGTAGTTGTTGAGATACTTGCCGATGAAGAAAGTCTGGTAGCCGCCGTCCTGCAGCCAGGTGGCGATCGTGGACCGCTCGCGGCCAAGGCGGAGGAACTTCGGCCAGCCCCCCAGGGGCGCCCTGTTCTGAAGAATCCTGTGATTGTGCGCGTACTGTCCGCGCAGGCTCGTGGCGCGAGAGGGACAGCACAGCGAGTTGGTCACGAACGAGTTGTCGAAGGTGACGCCGTTGTCGCCCACCATCTGCCGCAGTCGGGGCGCATGGCGTATCTGCGGTACGTCCAGGTCGTCGGTGAGCACGAACACGATGTTCGGGCGAGGATCGTCGACCCCGGCCGAGGCGTGGTCCCACGATCCGGCCGCCAGCAGCGAGGCGCCGACGAGCAGCGCGATGATGCCGTGCGCGCCCGGGCCGGGTCGGCGGACCTTCACCCGGCTGTGCCACCGGTGTGTGTCACCGCGCCTACTCGTCCTCCGCGCGGGCGCAGGTCGTGCCCGCGCAGTGCTGCATTCCCCGCAGACCCCGTGCCAGACGCCTGACCGCACGGCGATTTGCAGGGTGGGTGTACCTGCGGCTGCGCAGCTGGTACGGGTCCTGGCGCAGGTCGTACAGCTCCCGCTCCCCGGAGGCGTAGCGGGCGTACAGCATGTTGCCGGTGCGCACCGCCTTGAAGTTGGGGATGGGAGATATCCCGTTGACCGTCGGGGACCGCCAGTTCTCGATGAGGATCCGCTTGCGCCACGAAGGGACCGGCGGCGGGTCGGCGGTGAGAAGCGGGGCGAAGGAGCGCCCGTCGGCGCCGGGGGCTCTCGCGCCGGCCAGGTCGGCGAACGTGGGCGCGAGGTCGTTGTTGACGACCAGGTGGCGGCGGACGGCGCCGGCGGGGACCCCGGGTCCGCGGACCATCAGCGGCACGGCGATGTCCTCCTCGTAGGCGGTGCGCTTGCCGTGGGGCAGGCGGTGCTGGCCCATGTGGTAGCCGTTGTCGGACGTGAACACGATGTAGGTGTTCGCCAGCTCCCCGTTCTCTGCCAGCTTCGCCACGAGGCTGCGCAGCAGGTCCTCGACGCCGAGCATGGAGTCCAGGCGCCCGCGGTACAGGCGCGCCATCCGCTTGATCTGCCTGGCCTTCAGCCGGGGGGTGTTGCGCACCCATCCGGGCTTGTCGCTGACGTTTCGCTCGTTGAAGCTGGGAGGGCGGGGCAGGGCGGCGTTGGCGAAGCGGCCCTGGTGGCGGGCGGGTGGCACCGCGGGCTGGTGCGGCGCGTCGGTCGAGATCATCATGAAGAAGGGCCTGCGGCCGTCCGCGGCGTTGGCGACGAACTGGTCGCTCTCCTCCTCGTAGACACTGGTGATGTAGTCGTTGCTGTGCCGCGCGTACATGTCCGTGTCGTGCTCGGCGGCGGGGTCGTAGCTGACCGCCGTGCCGTTGTCGTTCATCCTGTAGTTGGTGTACCGCCCCATCCGGGCGAACCACTTGTTCCACCCCGGCGGCACATAGGTGTCGTTGTAGCCGTTCATGTACTTGCCGACGAAGGCGGTGCGGTACCCGGCGTCCTGCAGCCACGTCCCCAGCGTCGACTGATCGGCTCCCAGCCGCCGGAACTCCGGCTCCCCGCCGGTGGGGGGCACGTTGTGGCGAACGCCGTGATTGTGCGTGTACCGGCCGGTCAGCGCGGTCGCTCTCGCGGGGCAGCACAGCGAGTAGGACACGAAGGACCTGGCGAACCTGGCCCCCTCCCCGGCCATGACTCGCCGGATGCCCCCGAGCCGCGCCATGGAGGCTCTGTCCAGGTCGTCGGTGTAGACCAGCACGAGGTTCGGGCGGTCGTCGCCGGAGGCGGGCAGCGCCGCGGCGGACAGGGTGACCAGCCCGGCCAGTGACAGGGTCACGGCGGCACGGCGCATGGTGGATCGCATGGAGTGTGTCTCCCCGGTCGGCGCAGGGGGTCGTGGAGCTTGTCCCCGGAAGGTGTCGACCGGTGGGCGTCCCGGCTGAAGTCCCGGCAGGTCCCGCCAGGGGCGAGCCGCGCTAACCCAGGTCGGCGGGGGTGACGTAGCCGGTCAGCTCGGCGTCGCCGGGGGCCAGTTCGTGCCAGGCCGCCCCGTCGAAGGCGAGGGTGGCCAGGGCGGCGGTGGGGAACTTGTCACGGAGCCGTTCCACGTCGGCGCCGCCGCCGGCCAGCGTGAGCGCCAGCTCCTGCACCGCAGGGTTGTGGCCGACCAGTATGACGGTGGGCACCTCGTGGGGCACCTCTCGCAGGCGCGCCAGCAGCGCCGCCGCGTCGGCCTGGTACAGCTCCTCCTCGAACCGACGGACGGTGTCCTCGTCCAGCGCCGGCGCGAGCAGGTCGAGCGTCTCGCGGGTCCGCCGCGCCGACGAGCACAGCACCAGGGCCGGTTCGATCTTCTGGCGGCGCATGTGCTCGGCGATCAGGGGCGCCGCCCGGCGCCCCCGCTCGGCGAGCGGCCGGTCGTGGTCGGCCTCACCGCCGCCGTGGCTCGACTTGGCGTGCCGAAGCAGGTACAGGACCTTCACCGTCAGACCCCGAGCTTGTCATCGTGGTTGCCGCTCCGGTAACCGGGGTGACAAGCATCGGGTGGGGCGAAGCGCACGAGCGCGCCTTTCGTGGCGTCACGGATCGGGTCGAGAACGCTACAGGATCGGCCGATTCGGGCCGACGTTTGGCAGTGACGAGGTCCCCCGCCGCCGGCCGCCATCCGGCCGGCCCCCGAGCCTTCGGTGTCCGATGTCGGGTCACCCACCACGCATCCCCCGCCGCCTGGCGGTGGCCGCACTGGCGGTCCTGCTCGTCGGACTGGCCCCGGCGGCGGCCGTCGGCGCGCCCTTGCGCGTGCAACGCTCCCGCGGGGACCTGCGTGACGCCCGGGCGCGCATGGCCGTGGTCGACCACGAGGTGCGGGTCATGCGCCGGGCCCTGGCGACCGCCGACACGAGGCTGTCGGTCTCCACCGACCGGCTCGCCGGGCTGCGGGTGCGGCTGGCCTCCGCGGAGCGCGCCTATCGCCGCGCCCGCCGCCGTGCCGCCGTCGTGAGCTATCGCACGGCGATCGTGAACGGCCAGCTCGAAGCGACCCGGCGCCGGCTCGGCCGACACCGCCGCAGTCTCGCCCGCCATGTCGACGGCCTGTACCGCTTCGCCGCCGCCGGCGGCGAGCTGCTCTCCGCGCTGGCGGGCGCCGAGGACCTCCACGAGTTCACCACAGGCATGGCCTACCTGGAGTCGGCGCTGCGCGTCGACCGCCGCCTGCTGGGCCGCGACCGCGAGTTGAGCGACATGCTGGGGCGGGCCCGGCGGCGGATGAAGACGCTTGGGCGGGTGCAGGCCCTCGAGCAGTCGCTGCTGGGGCGGTCCCGCGACAACCTGCGGGTGCTGGCCGGGCGACAGCAGCGGTTGACCGCCGAGATCCGCCGGCTGACGCGCGCGCGGCGGCGGACCCTGGCCGCACTGCACGCCGACCGGGCGCACGCCGCCGCGCTGGTCCGCCTGCTGGAGGATGTCACCGCCCGCCTGGCCGACCGGCTCCGTCGGGACCGGCTGCGCGCGGAGCGCCTCGCGCCGCCGCTCCCCACCGGGGCCGCGGTCCCCCTGGCGCCGCTGCCGCTGTCGGGACCGGCACCGGCCTGGGCCGGGTCGCTGCCCGAGGAGGGACGGCAGTGGGCCCCGGCGATCGAGGAGGCGGCGCGACGCCACGGCGTCGACGGGCGGCTGTTGGCCGCGCTCGTGTGGGCCGAGTCCGCCTTCCAGCCGGCCGCCCGCTCCTCGGCCGGCGCGCTCGGGCTGGCCCAGCTCATGCCCGGGACCGCGGCGGGGATGGACGTCGACCCGTCCGTCCCCGGCCAGAACCTGCAGGGCGGGGCGCGCTACCTGAGCGAGCAGCTGCGGCGCTTCGACTCCACCGAGCTGGCGCTGGCCGCGTACAACGCCGGCCCCATGGCGGTACAGGAGGCCGGCGGCGTGCCGGACATCGCCGAGACCCAGGCCTACGTGGTCCGCGTGCTGACCCTGTACGAGCAGCTGGCGGGCTGACGACGATGCCCGCTCGGCCCGCTCAGCCGCCGCCGGCGGAGAAGTGTTGGTAGTCCTTCGGTGATCGCCAGGCGCCACCCCACGACCAGCCCGCCGCGGCGAAGGCCCGGGTGACCGGTCCGCGACGGCCGATCATGCCCCGTCGCCGCGGGCTGCGGTCGCGGAACCGGGCCCCCCGCCGGGGGAGCACGGTCGAGCCCCGCACGTACGGGTTCTCGACCGGGTTCACGTCGACGGCGGTGCCGTATGCGTGCCGTGACCATGCCCCACCGCCGCTGATGCGGCGGCAGTTGAACGCCGAGGTGTTGTCCCGGCGCATGGAGCGCGCGTCGCGCCCGCCGTAGCGGTCGACCAGGCGCATCCGCCGGATCGGGAAGCCGGCCGCGTAGACGCGCCGGAACACCCGCAGGACCGCCCGCCCCACGGACCGGTGCACGACCAGGCGCCCGTGGTGGTTGCGGCCGTCGAAGCCGCGGTGGCGCAGCTCGACGAGCACCAGCCGGCGGGGCGGCACGGGGCAGCCGGGGCGCCACGAGGAGCCGACCATGCGTCGGCGCACCCGGCCGGGCAGGGGCCCGACGCTCCCGCGGAAGCCCTCGGCACCCTCCGCCGCCCTCGCCTCGGCCACCGCGTGGTCCTGGACAGCCGGCAGCGTGCCCGCCATCAGGACCAGGACCAGGACCAGGACGAGGGTGGCGCGGCGTCCCACGGGTGTCCTTGTCCCCACCGGTCAGCGGAGGCGGTCGAGGGCCCGGTCGATGCGCAGCACGCCGCTGCCGTAGCGCCGGTCGCGCCCGGCCGGGCCCCGGTCCAGCGCGCCCCGCTGCAGCGCCCGCTTGATGGCGATCCGGCTGGCCGACCGCCTGTGCGCGCGCAGCATCGCCGCCGCGGCCGACACGTGCGGCGTCGCCATCGAGGTGCCCTGGAACAGGCAGTACGCGCGTCGTGTCAGCGCGCCACAGGCCGAGCCGAGGGTCTGCTGCAGGACGCCGCTCTTGTAGTAGTCGTAGTCGCCCCCGCCGCCGGGAGCGGTCAGGTCCAGGCCCTTGCCGTAGTTGCTGAACCACGACCGTCGCAGGCCGTGATCGACCGATCCCACCGCGACCGCAGCCGGATGGTTCGCGGGCGTGCCGACGTGCGGCTTGTCGGCGTTGCCCGAGGCGGCGGCGACGACGACGCCTGCGTCGGCCGCGGCCTGGACGGCGTCGTTGAGGATCCCCACCGAGCAGTCGGGGAAGTCGGCGTTGCAGTCGCCTCCCAGCGACAGGTTGACGACGTCGGCGCCGCGCCGCCGTGCCCAGACGATGCCCTGGGCGATGTCCGAGGCGGTGCCCTGACCGTGGCGGTTCAGCACCTTGACGGGCATCAGCCTGGCGCGGTAGGCGATTCCGGCGACGCCCCTGCCGTTGTTCGTGCACTGCGCGACGGTCCCCGCCACGTGCGTGCCGTGGCCGTGGTCGTCGCCAGCCACCCCGTCGCCTCCGGTGTCGGTGATCGCGTCGAAGCCCGTCGTGAACGATCGACACGAAAGGTCGCTGCCGTGGCTGATGCCGGTGTCGACCACGGCCACACGGGTCCGGGCGCCGGTCGAGCGGGGCCAGGCCTGCTGGGCCCGGACGACCGGCAGGTTCCACTGCCGGTCGATCAGGGGGTCGTCGCTCGTGCCCGAGGTCGAGCGCACGGCGTCGAGCGTGATGACCGGGTCGGGCTCGGCGACCCGGACCACCGGCTTGTCTTCCAGGCGGGCCACCACCTCCTCGGGCGCCTGGCTGGGCCGGACCGGCACCTCGACCCACCCGGGCACTCCGGTGCGCTCAGCCTCGCCCGGGAGACGGTCGGGGTCCGCGCCCGGCTCGAGCTTCACCAGCACGTGGTCGGGAGCAGGCGGCGCCTCCAGGGGATCGCCGGCGACCGTGTCCACGGGCTCCCCCGTGCTCCTGGCCGCGTCGGCCGGCACGGCCAGGGCCAGGGTGAGCGCACAGGCCAGCCACGCGCCCAGTCTCCGCCGCGATCCCTGGTGTGGCCCATGCTCCATGCCGGCCCCCGCCGTCGAGCTCCCCGTGGGGATTCACTCGGCGGGACCGGCGATCAGCTTGAGTCATGTGACGAGGTCAGCGGCTCTCGCCGGGGCTGGGCGCGGGTGTGGGCTCACCCGGGTCCGGGACCGGGGTCGGCTCACCGGGATCGGGGACGGGGGTGGGCTCGCCCGGCTCGGGCACCGGAGTGGGGTCGGTCATGGCGTGACTCCTCGGGCTCACTGCAGCGGCAGGCTCCTGCCGACCAGCGACTGCTTCATCGTCGCCAGCTGGCCGGCGATGTCGGTGATCACCCTGCTCGCCGGTGCGTCGGGATCGGCGACGACCAGCGGCACGCCGGTGTCGCCGCCCTCCAGCAGCCGCGGGTCGATGGGGACCGAGCCCAGCAGCCGGGTGTCCAGCTCGGATGCGAGCAGCTGTCCGCCGCCCTCGCCGAAGATGCGGTACTCATGGCCGGTGTCCGGTGCGACGAACACCGACATGTTCTCGATCACGCCGGCGACGCGCATGCCGGTCTGGGCGGTGGCCTGCCCCGCGCGCAGCGCGACCCGCTGGGCGGCCGCCTGCGGCGTCGTCACGACGAGCATGTCGGCGCCCGGCAGCATCTGGGCCAGCGAGATCGTGATGTCGCCCGTGCCCGGCGGCAGGTCGCACAGGAGGAAGTCCAGCTCGCCCCACTGCACATCGGACAGGAACTGCTCCAGCGCCTTGTGCAGCATCGGGCCGCGCCAGATCACGGGCCGCTCGGTGTTGAGGAAGAAGCCGATCGAGATGACCTTGCAGCCGTGGGCCTGTAGGGGCAGGACCTGGTTCCCGGCGACCTCCGCCTGTCCCCGGGCGCCCATCATCAGCGGGATCGAGTAGCCCCAGATGTCGGCGTCGAGGATGCCGACCCGGTGGCCTCCACGCGCCAGTGCCACGGCCAGGTTCGTCGTGACCGACGACTTGCCGACGCCCCCCTTGCCCGAGGCGACCGCGATGACCTTCGTGTCCGAGTCCGCCCTGGCGAACGGGTTGCCGGCCATGTCCCAGCCCTTGCCATCTCGACGTTCTCCGCACGCCACGTTAACGCGTCGGGCGACCTGCGCCGGACCGCAGAGTGACATGTGCGATCCGGTGTCCCGGCCCCGGAAGACTGTCTACACCCCGGCGGTGGCCGTGCCGATACCGGGGCAATGGCACGCCCCGCCCCGCCGGCGGCCGGAGCCGACCAGGCCCCGGCCGCGCTGCCGCGGTTCCCGTCCGGCGCCCGTCCCGCGCCCGAGTCCCGCCGGCATGCGCTCCTGGTGCGGGGCACGGCCGTCCTCGCGCTGCTTGCCACCGTCGCCTATCTGACGTGGCGGGTCACGGCGACCCTCGAGCCACACGCCTGGTGGGCCTCGCTGGGCATGCTGGCCCTCGAGGCGCACGCCGCCGTCGGGCTGGGGCTGTTCGTCTTCTCGCTGTGGGATGTCGACACCGGCCCCCGGGCTGCGCCGGTGACCACGTCCGACATGCGAGTGGCCGTGCTGATCCCGACCTACAACGAGCCGGAGGAGGTGCTGCTGCCCACGGTCGCCGCGGCCGTCGCTCTCGAGCCCGCCCACGAGACCTGGGTGCTCGATGACGGCGACCGGCCCGACGTGCGGCGGCTCGCCAGCGAGCTGGGGGCGCGCTATGTCACCCGCCCCGACCGGCGTCACGCCAAGGGCGGCAACATCAACCATGCGCTGGGCCTGGTGGACGCCGAGCTCGTGGCCATGCTCGACGCCGACCACGTGCCGACGCCGGGCTTCCTCACGAACACGCTCGGCTACTTCGGCGACGAGGGTGTGGCGCTCGTGCAGACCCCGCAGGACTTCTACAACCTCGACTCGTTCGAGCACGCCGAGCCGACGCGTCGCAGCGGGCTGGGGGAGCAGTCGCTGTTCTACCGCGCCGTCCAGCCCGGCAAGAACCGCTGGGGCGCCGCGTTCTGGTGTGGCACGGGCGCCGTTCTGCGGGTCGCGGCCCTGCGCGCGGTGGGCGGCGTGGCCGTCGGGTCGGTGACCGAGGACATCCACACCACGATCCGCCTCCACCGGGCGGGCTGGCGCACCGTCTACCACAACGAGGTCCTCGCGCGGGGGCTGGCGGCCGGCAACGCGAAGCAGTACCTGCTGCAGCGCCGCCGCTGGGGGACCGGCGCGATGCAGGTGCTGCGCACCGACAACCCGCTTTTCGGCCGGGGTCTGACCCCTGCGCAGCGGGTCGCCTACATGGCGACGCTGCTCGGCTGGTTCGATGCGTGGCGAACGCTGGGCTACGTGTTGCTGCCCGCCCTGGTGCTGCTCACCGGCGCCTCGCCGGTGCGGGCGTCCGCCGCGGTCTTCCTGCCGGCCTTCGGCACCGTGCTCGTCGCTCACCAGACGGCCATCTGGCTGCTGGGACGCGGCTACGCCCGGCCGTTGCTGGCCGTCGAGTTCGAGATGGTGCGGATGCCGTCGAACCTCGCCGCGACCCTCACGCTGCTGCGACTCAGGCCGGTGGGCTTCCGCGTCACCCCCAAGGGCCGCGGCGGGCGGCACCGGGAGCGTGATCCGGGCCCGGCGCTGCTGTGGCTGCTGGCGGGCGTCTCGGTGCTGGCGCTGGCCTGGGGGACCGCCACGATGGCCGGCCTCACGCCGCTGCACTACGGCACCATGTGGACGGTCCTGGCGGCCGCCGCGTGGCTGCTGGTCAACACCGCCTTCCTGCTGGCGGCGCTGCGGCGGATCCGGTCGCCGCGCTTCAGCGTCGAGCGTCGGCGCAGCGTCCGGCTCGACGTGTCGCTGCCCGCCCGGCTCTCCGCCGTCGAGTGCCGCGTGGGCAACCTGTCGTTGACCGGAGCGCTGGTGGAGACGGTGGACCCGCCGGACGTCGACGACCAGACACGGCTGATCGTCGGGCTGCCGGGCCCGCACCCCCCGCTGGGGCTCTCCTGCTTGGTGCGCTCCCGTGTCGACAGGGACGGCGTGGCGCTGTGCGGGGTGGAGTTCCTCCCCGGCCAGCGTCCGGTGCTGGCCCGTCTGACGCGGGCCCTGTTCCAGGAGTACGGATCACCCGCCGTGCTGTCGATCGGTGCGGACGAGGCCGGGCGCAGCCCCGAGGTCGCGGCGTAGCCGGTCGCCTCCACGAGAGGCCCCGGGAGGACCGGTTTGCCCGTCACCGTGCGGGGGCACGGGGCCTGGCATGGACACGGCGGACACCGTGGCGGTGCTGGGCACCGGCATCATGGGTGCGCCGATGGCACGCAACCTGCTCGGCGCCGGACTGCCCGTGGTCGTCTGGAACCGGACCCGGGACAAGGCCGAGCGGCTGGTCTCCGCCGGCGGGCGGCTGCCGAGACGCCGCCCGAGGCGTGCGCCGCCGCCGGAGTGGTCGTGACCATGCTCGCCGACCGCGAGACCGTCGACGCCGTGATGCTCGACGGAGGCGGGCTGGACGCCATGGCCGAGGACGCGGTCTGGCTGCAGATGAGCACCGTCGGCGGGCCCTGGACCGACCGGCTGGCGGCCGCCGCCGCCGACCGGGGCGTGGGCTTCCTCGACGCACCGGTGCTCGGCACCAAAGAGCCCGCGGAGAGCGGGGACCTGCTGGTGCTGGCGTCGGGCCCCGAGCATCTGCGCGAGCGGTGCGAGCCGGTCCTGGACGCGGTGGGCCGGGCGACCATGTGGGTCGGGGCCCAGGTGGGGGTGGGCAGCCGCCTGAAGGTCGTGGTCAACAGCTGGCTGTTGGGGCTGGTGGGCGCGCTGGCGGAGGCCGTGGCGCTGGCCAGGGCCACCGATGTGCCGCCGGAGCAGTTCCTGGAGGCCATCGAGGGGGGCCCGCTCGGGGCGCCGTACGCCCGGATCAAGGGCACGGCGACGAGGACATGGCGGCCGTCCACAGGACCTACGGCGCCGGCGCGGGATGATCCCGCCGCCCCGGCGTGCCGACCGGAGCCTCAGGTCGCCTCCGGGGCGGCGGCGACGGAGCGTCCGCCCAGCTTGCCCCGGGCGAGCAGCTCGCCCAGGCGGTCCCCGGGCACCGGGCGCGAGAAGAAGTACCCCTGCACGTGCGTGCAGCCCATCGACTTCAGGGTGGCGACCTGCGCCGCCGTCTCGACGCCCTCGACGACGGTCGGCATGCCCAGGCGCTGGCCGAGTTCCAGCACCGTGCGGGCCACGGCTGCCCCGTAGGGGCGCTCGATGCCCTGCAGAAACGTCTTGTCCACCTTGAGGACGTCGATCGGCAACCGCCGCAGGTACGCCAGTGAAGAGTAGCCGGTGCCGAAGTCGTCGATCGCCGTGCGGACGCCCAGCTGCTTGAGCGTGGCCAGCGTCTCGGCGGCGGCGTGCGGGTCGTCCACGAGGACACTCTCGGTGACCTCGAGCGTCAGCAGCTGTGGCGGCAGGCCGGTCTCCTCCAGCACCCGGCTGACGTGGTTGACGAGCTCGACCTGGTGCAGCTGCACCGCCGACAGGTTCACGTTGACCGACGGCCCGTCGCCCCGCGGGCCCTGCCAGCGCCGACCTCGCGCGCAGGCGTCGCGCAGCACGAAGTCGAAGACGTCGGTGATGAGACCGCCCTCCTCGGCCAGCGACACGAAGGCGTCCGGCCCGAGCAGGCCGCGCGCCGGATGCCGCCAGCGCACGAGCGCCTCGGCGGCGCTGATGCGCCGGTCGGCCAGGACGACGATCGGCTGGTAGCGGACATCCAGCTCGCCGCGCAGGACCGCCCATTGCAGCTCCGCCCGCAGCTGGCGGCGCGCGCCCAGCGTCGCGTGCGCGTCCGGGTGGTACACCTGGATGCGGTTGCCGCCCTCTCCCTTCGCCGTGTACATGGCCAGGTCCGCGCGGTGCAGCAGGTCCTCGGCGTCCTCGACGCCGGTGCCGCCGACCGCCACCCCCACGCTGGCACGCGCGCCGAGCGTCTGGTCGTGGACGGGCAGCAGCTCGGCCAGGGAGGCCAGCAGCCGCTCGGCGATCTGCCCGGCCTCGTGGCGGTCCCGCAACCTCTCGACGAGCACGGCGAACTCGTCGCCGCTGAGGCGTGACGCGGTGTCCTCCGGGCGCAGGCTGGCGCGGATGCGCTCGGCCACGGACTCCAGCAGGCCGTCCCCGACGGCGTGGCCGTAGGTGTCGTTGACCGACTTGAAACCGTCGAGGTCCACGTACAGCACCGCTAGGCTGTCCTTGCGCTCCGCGTCCCTCAGCGCCGCGCGCAGCCGCTGCATGAACAGCGTGCGGTTCGCCAGGCGGGTGAGGGGGTCGTGGTGGGTGCGCCGGACGAGCTCGTCCTCACGGGTGCGTTGCTCGCTCGCGTCGCGCACGTTGATCATCACGCCCGCCACGCTGGGCTCGTCCAACAGGTTGACCCCCACCAGCTCGGCGTGCAGCCAGGAACGGTGGCGGTGGCGCAGGCGGCAGTCCAGCCGCAGCGGCCTGGCGCTGGTCAGCACCTCGCTGAAGAACCGCCGCCAGTCGGCGGCGTCGTCGGCATGCACCAGTGCCTCGACCGGGTGACCGGTCAGCGCCGCCGGGGCGTAGCCGAGCATGCGCGCCACCGCGGGGCTCATGTAGCGCAGGGTCCCGTCGGCGCCGACCAGGCCGACGAGGACCGAGCAGCTCTGCAGCATCGACCGGTAGCGGCGTTCGCCGTTGATGAGCTCCTCGGTCAGGCCCGCCTGTTCCAGGGCGAGGGCGACCAGGTGGCCGAGCCGCCCCAGCACGACCGGCTCGGCCGCGCCGGGCGACAGCCCTCGCAGCGCCAGCATCCCTCGCGGCGGATCGCCGCCCAGCGGTACGAGCAGGAACCGCCCCTCCGGCGTCCATGCGGGGCGCCCGGCCTGCAGGGCGGCACGTACCCGGCGTGGCAGCGCCGCGAGGTCGGGGATCTGTCCGTCCTCGTCACCGGTCCGCGTGATCAGGCCGTCCGGGAGGGTCAGCAGCGCGCTCACCGACCCCGCGTCCGCGAGCACGTCCCGCGCCGCCTGCACCGCCGTGCGCAGGATGGCCGACGGGTCGGTCCCGGTCATCATCGCGGCCGCGGCGTCGGCAAGCACCCGCTCGTGATGCGCGGCCCGCGCCCGAGCCGCCAGCCGCCGGCGGGCCACCAGGGTCGAGGTGAGCCCGGCGACGGCGGCGACGGTCGCCAGGGCAGCCACCGGCCGCAGGGCCGGGCTGGGGGAGGCGCCGGCGGCGAGCGCCGCTGCGAGGACCACCACGGCCGCGGCGAGCACCCTCGACGCGCCGCCGGCCCACCCCGGGCGCGCCTCGCCGGGGGACGCGGGCGCGGGCCCGGGTGGCGTCGGTCCGAGGTCGCCCATGTCGGGGGATGTCGGCCCGGCGCGGCGGGGACTTGACAGGGGGGGTTGGCCCTTCCCGACCGCATCCGGCACCCTGGTACCCGGGCGCCGCGATCGGGGGACGGGCATGAGGTGGGGGAAGCGCGGGTGGGCGGTGGCGGCCGCGCTGGCCGGCGTGTCGCTCGGCGCCACCGCCTGGCTGCCGGCCGCGGCGGACAGCGAGCACCTGCCGCTCGGGCGGTCGGGGCTGTCGGAGCGGCGCAGCGTGCGACAGGTCGCGCCCGGCGTGCGCTACCTGCGCATCCGCCGCGGCCACCCGTCGTCCCGTGACCACTGGACCGTCGACGTGGCCGTGACCACGTCGCGGCCACGGGCGCGTCGCCTGCGCGCCCGGCTGCGCGGCCTGGGCCACGACGCGTTCTTGCGGCGCCTGGACGAGCAGGCCCCCGACGACCCGCGGCGGCGACGCGTCGGCTACCGGGTGCGGGTGGGGGAGCTGACCTCCCGGGGCCGGGCGGAGGCCGTCGCCGCGCATATCGCCGACGCCGGCTTCCCCGACGCGACGGCCACGCACACCGGGCTGGACGGCGACCCCACCACGGGACCGTGGGTCGTGCATGTCCTCGACGTCGCCCTGGGGGTCTTCGACGGCGAGCTGCGGCCGCACCTGACCAACAACGCCGTGCGCCGCCGCCACACGGTGACGCGCGTGGCCACCCGGACCGGAGCGCTGGCGGCCGTCAACGGCGGCTACTTCGTGCTCGAGCCCCCCGACGGGGTCGTCGGCGACCCCGCGGGCGTGTCCGTGCTCGGCGGGGAGCTGGTCAGCGAGGCGGTCGGCGAGCGCACGAGCCTGCTGTTGTCGCCCGGCAACGGCGTGAGCGTCGCCGCCCTGAGCGCCCGTGTCACGGCGGTCGTGGACGGCTCGCGGCGCCTGGTCGACGGGGTCAACCGCGAGCCGGGGTTGGTCCGCTCGTGCGGGGGTGTGGGCGGCGACCGACCGACCCAGCGGCCCAGGCACGATTTCACCTGCACCGACCCCGGGGAGCTGGTCCTGTTCACGCCGCGCTTCGGCGACGCGACTCCCGCCGGCGAGGGCGCCGAGGTGGTCCTGGACGCCGCCGGGCACGTCCTCCGACGCCGCGACCGGCGTGGCGGAGCGATCCCCGACGACGGCAGTGTGCTGGCGGGCACGGGGCCCGCCGCCCGCTGGCTGGTCACGCACGCCCGCGGAAGTGACGTCGTGGCCACCGAGACGAGGGTGTCGGGCGCCGGCGACGACGGCCCGCCCGCGCCGGACGGTGTGAGCGTGGTCAACGGCGGCCCACGGCTGCTGCGCGACGGCGAGACCGACATCACCGCCTGGGCCGAGGGCTTCGTGTGGCCGGGCGACCCGAGCTTCTACGACGCCTTCGGCGTGCGGCGCAACCCGCGGACGCTGGCGGGTGTCACCGGCGACGGGCACCTGCTGCTCGTCGCCGCGGACGGAGGCCGCCCACGCCGCAGCCTGGGGCTGTCGTTCTCCGAGAGTGCCCGGCTGATGCGGTCCCTGGGCGCGGTCGACGCGGTCAACCTGGACGGCGGTGGCTCCACGACCATGGTGATCGGCGACGAGCTGGTCAACCGTCCGTCCGACGACACCGGGGAGCGCCCGGTCGCCGACGCCGTGGTCGTGCTGCCGTAGCGTCCCCGGGGGGCCGGGTAGCCTCGGGACCGACCGACCGATCGGGGTCAGGGTGGGGGTTGGACGGCCGGCGGACGACCGCGGGCTGGCGGCGGTCGCCCACAGCGTCTTCCTCCTCGTCGTGCTCGCCGCGCTGGTCCTGTCCGGGCTGAGCGCCGACGAGCCGCCGGACGACCGTCGGAGCCGTGGCGCCCGGACGCCCGGGGAGGGCCGCGACAGGACTTCTCCCCGCGGGCGGGACCCGGGGACGTCGCGCGCGGGCGTCGCCGAGGATGCCCGGAGGGTCCGCTCGGCCCACCACGGGGCCCGGCGCGGCGTGGCGCCTGGCGGTGGGCGCGCGCGCGGCGGGGCTCGCGACGGTGGAGGGGGCGACGCCGTCACCGCGCCGACCGGCCGACTGGTGGTGGCGCCCGGCACCAGCCGGCGCGTCGGCACGGGCGACGGACTGCGGTTCGCGGTCGAGGTGGAAAAGGGCGTGGGCGTGCGGCGGGCGGTCTTCGCGACGGCGGTGGAGCGAGTTCTGTTCGACGCGCGCAGCTGGGCGCGCGGAGGGGATGTCGCGCTGCGCCGCGTCGACCGTGGCCCGGTCGCCTTCACCGTGACGCTCGCGCACCCGTCCACGGTCGACGAGCGCTGCCTGCCGCTGCGCACCGTCGGGCGCTACTCGTGCTGGGACGGGCGGCGGGCGATGGTGAACCTGCACCGCTGGCTGCGGGGGGCGTCGACCTACCGGGGTGACCTCGTCGCCTATCGGCGCTACCTGGTCAACCACGAGGTCGGCCACGCTCTGGGCCACGGGCACGTCGGCTGCCCCGCGCCGGGGCGCCGCGCGCCGGTGATGATGCAGCAGACCATGGGCCTGGGCGGCTGCCGGCGCAATCCCTGGCCCCACCCGTGAGCGGGGCCCCTCGCGTCAGGTGGGCGGCGGCCGTCGCGGCGACGCGCGGCGGGTCTCCAGCCGGGCGGCCGCGAGGTAGGCGATTCCGGCCAGGACCGCCACCGCCCCGCCCAGCAGGCCGAAGCTGCTCTCGGAGTCGGGGAACGCCGCCGACCCCACGCCGAACCACACCGCGCCGAGCCCCGCGCACAGCGCCGGGATCTGCCACCCCACCGTGCGCAGGGCCCCCAGGCCGGCGACGAGCGCGAGCGCGAGCGCCATGGCGGCCATGGCCCCGTAGTGCAGCAGCTCGGCGTGCGGGTCCGTCGCCGGGGCGCCGCGCTGCGTCGCCGCCTGGGCCACCGCGTACCACAGCAGCGGGACCGCGCCCGCCAGCGCGATCGTGGCCATGGCCGGGCTCGGCTGGGAGGCGCCACGCAGCACCCGCGCCCGGACGGGGTGCAGGTACACCAGCAGCGCGGCGAGGACGGCGAGGACCGTCGGCAGCGGGTTCGGCGGCAGGGTCAGCAGCGCGACCAGCAGGAGCGCCACGGCGGCCAGGGCCACCTGCTGGGCGCCGGCCACCTTCTCCTCCGGCCGGCGCAGCTGGGTGAGCGCCCCGACCGACACGATCAGGCCCATCAGCACGCCCCAGCCGAAGTCGTGCGCCCGGTGCAGCACCTGGTCCCCGGAGGCGAACCACGGTGAGATCAGGCTCGGCAGGCCGAAGACCACGAACCCGGCCAGCACGCCCGTGAGGGCGGCGACGACCTTGAACGCCATGCGGCGTGCGGGGGAGACCGCGATCGGCGACGGTGACGACGTGGTCATCGGTGCGCCCCTTCCGGCGGGTGGTGGCGACCCGCCCGCACCGGCGGTGGGCGGAGCGTAGGAGCGCGCCGCCACGGCGGTCAACGCTTCTGGCCGAGCGCCGGGGCCCCGCGAATCACTCAAGGCGCGCGGGCGCCCTGCCGACGACGTGGAGATGGGTCCCGCTGGGGGCCCACCGGCGGATCGTGGTCCATTCGCATGAGGCGCTTTCTCCTTGTCGTCATGGCCATGCTGTTGCCGATGGGCGCGGCGATGGCCCAGACCGTGCTCGGCGACGGTCGAGCGAACACCCTGCGCGGAACCGACAAGATGGACCTCATCAAGGGACGCGGCGGCAGAGACGACATCCGCGGGCGCGCCCACCGTGACAAGGTCAAGGGCGGCACCGGCCGGGACGTCGTCTACGGCATGAGGGGCGCTGACGTGGTTGTCGGCGGCACGCAGGCCGACGACCTGTACGGCGGTCGTGCAGTAGCCCGCATCGGGCGAGGCGCCGGGCGTGGCCCGCGCCGCCCCGGCACATGCGCCATGGTCGTTCACACAACCGTCCGGCCCCCTTCACGCGCCCATGGTTGAGCGCCGTGGTGAGCCTTCCTAGGGTCGCGTGGGTGTTGACCGGGCCGACTGCCGTGTGACGAGCGAACAGGGGGGGGAGGGTGTTGAGCGGACAGGAGAACACCAGGCACGCGGTGCGCTGCTACGAGGCGATGCTACTGACAAGCCTGCAGCTGGAGCGGGATCGCCAGGAGCTCCAGCGGGCGCTGGCCCGCGACGTGGACTATGCGCGCTACGCGCGCGAGACCCGCGGGGTCGCCACGAAGCTGGAGACGGAGCCGATCGGGCGACTGTGAGGCCTCGGGCCGAGCGCCCCGACGTCGGCCACCCGGAGGTGTGTCGAGTTCGCCACCGCATGCGGGGACAAGTCGACACACTCCGGGGGTCGGGGGGCCTGGCCGGTCGGGCGGGTCGGCCGGCTTGACGCGCGGGCGGCGGGCGTCCAATGTGGCCCTCGTGCGGGCGATGGGCGCGGCGCCGCGGGTCCCTCAAGCAGCGGGACCCCGGTGCCGAAGCGACATTGACAGGTCCATCGCCGCCTGAGTACATCCGGCGGGATCGACACGAGGAGCCCCCTTTGCATCTGGAGGAAGTGCACGTTCCGGCTGCGCCCCTGGACCGCCTCGAGCCCGTGATCGGCAGCGACCGGCTCCAGCAGTTGGGCGGTGTGGCCAAGAAGATGCGGGACGAGTTCGACGGGCGGACCGTCTGGAACGTCAACTCGACCGCCACGGGCGGGGGCGTGGCCGAGATGCTGCAGGTCCTGCTCGCCTACATCCGCGGCGCCGACCTGGACGCCCGCTGGCTCGTCATCAAGGGCGACCCGGCCTTCTACGCCATCACGAAGCGGCTGCACAACGGTCTGCACGGGGCCGTGGGCGACCAGGGTCCGTTGGGCGTGCGCGAGCAGGAGCACTACGCACGGATCTCTGAGGCCAACGCCGAGGAGCTGCACGCCCAGGTGCGCGCCGGCGACGTCGTCATCCTGCACGACCCGCAGACCGCCGGTCTGGTCGGGCCGATGCGGCGGGCGGGCGCCGTGGTCGTCTGGCGCTGCCACATCGGCTCGGACCACGACAACGACGTCACCCGTGGCAGCTGGGAGTTCCTGCGCCCGTTCCTGGAGGACGCCGACGCCTACGTCTTCTCCCGCAGCGTCTACGTGCCCGACTTCCTCCCGGCCAACCGCGCCCACGTCATCCCGCCGTCGATCGATCCCTTCTCCGCCAAGAACCAGGAGATGGACCCGGCCACGGTGCGGGCGGTGCTGGCCCATGTCGGCCTGATCGGCGGGGACGCCTCCGGGACGATGCCGACGTTCCATCGCGAGGATGGCTCGCCGGCGAGGGTCGACCACTGCGCGGACGTCGTCCGGACCGGCCCACCGCCGCCGCCGGACGCTCCCTTCGTCGTGCAGGTCTCGCGCTGGGACCGCCTCAAGGACATGGCCGGGGTCATGAGGGCTTTCGCCAGGCACGTCAATGGCGCGTCCGACGCCCACCTCGCGCTCGTGGGCCCCAACGTCAGCGGCGTGGCCGACGACCCCGAGGGCGGCGAGGTGCTCAACGAGTGCTTCCAGGTCTGGCGCGACCTGCCCCATCGGGAGCGGGAGCGCATCCAGCTGGCCTGCGTGCCCATGCACGACCTGGAGGAGAACGCGGCCATCATCAACGCCGTGCAGCGCCACGCGACGGTCGTCGTGCAGAAGAGCCTGGCCGAGGGCTTCGGGCTGACCGTCGCCGAGGCGATGTGGAAGTCGCGCCCGGTCGTGGCCAGCGCCGTCGGTGGCATCAGCGACCAGATCGTGCACGGCGAGAGCGGCCTGCTGCTGGGGGACCCGACCGACTCCGAGGCGTTCGGGGAGGCGCTGCGCAGCGTGCTGTCCGACGGCGCCTACGCCCAGCGGCTGGGCCGGGTGGCCCATCAGCGGGTGAACGAGAACTTCCTCGGCGACCGTCACCTCCGTCAGTGGGCGGAGCTGTTCGAACAGCTCCGCGGGGCCTGACGGCCCCCGCGCGCGCCGCCGTGCGACCCTGACCCCGGCGGGTCGGTGACGTCCGACGGCCTCACCGCCGCCGTCGCCACCGTCGTGTTCGTGGCCGGCGCGGGGGTGGTCGGGGGGACCGTGCTGTCCGCGGTCCGCACGATCGTCCTGCCCCGGGGCACGGCCGTGCTGCTGTCGCGCGTCGTCTTCGGCAGCCTGCGCAGGCTCTTCGACGCCCGGGCCCGGCGGGCGCGCACCTACGAGCGGCGTGACGACGCCATGGCGCTGTACGCGCCGATCAGCCTGCTGACGCTCCCGCTGGTCTGGCTGGCGCTCGTGCTGGGCGGTTACACGCTGATGTCCTGGGCCGCCGAGTCGCGCTCGTGGTCGGACGCGTTCGTCACCAGCGGCAGCTCGCTGCTGACGCTGGGGTACGAGCGGCCGGGCAACCTGGCGGCGACGGCCCTGTCGTTCTCCGAGGCGGCGCTGGGCATCGCGGTGCTCGCGCTGCTGCTCGTCACCTACCTGCCGTCGATGTACGCGGCCTTCTCGCGCCGCGAGGCGCAGATCGCCCTGCTGGAGGCACGCGCCGGGTCGCCGCCGCCGGCGCTGTCCTCGACGGCGCCGCCCTGCGCGCGTCGACGGTTGCGGGGCCCAGGTCGCCCGAGGCGGAGTTGTGCATCCGCGCGGGCTACGTGGCGCTGCGGCGCATCGCCGCGTTCTTCCGCATCGCCTATGACGAGGACCCGGCCCCCGACGACCCGATCGCCGTGACCCGCGACGAGTTCGACGCCGTCTACGGGCGGCTCGCGGACGCCGGCGTGCCCGTGGTGGCCGACCGCGAC
>JAHWKQ010000002.1:0-4489 GCA_019347785.1 Actinomycetota bacterium | reverse complement strand
CGCCGTCTACGGGCGGCTCGCGGACGCCGGCGTGCCCGTGGTGGCCGACCGCGACGAGGCCTGGCGTCACTTCGCCGGCTGGCGGTCAACTACGACGCGGTCCTCATCGCCCTGGCCGGCTCGTCATGGGCGCCGACGGATCACACCGGACGGAGCCAGAACGGGCTGGCGTAGGCCAGCGCGCGGTCGCTGGCCGGGTGCCCCGCCGGCCCCCGGCGATCGCCGGGAGCCGATGGGTCCGCGACGCGCAGCACCGCCCAGTCCCCGTCGTCGACGTCCATGGGCACGGTGAGGCGCAGTGGCTCCGCGCCGCCGCGGGCCACCACGTCGCGCACGTGCGCGACCCGGGGGACCCGTGGGCCCGGCCGCAGCACCTGCAGCCGCAGCCGCGTCCCCCACCACTCCGGTGGCATGGCCAGGTCCACGGCCAGGTCCACGGGCCCGCGCCGGTGCGCCACAAGGCCGCCCATGCGCACACCGCCGGCGCTCGCGTCCAGGCGCACCCCGCCGACGCGCGTGGCGAAGAAGCGGCGGGCCAGCAGGGCCTCGCGCACCGCTCGCCGCGACAGCCCCGTGACCCACAGGCCCGTCCGTCCCTTGCCCTCGGGGACGCCCCAGTCGTCCCCGTGCTCGTCGGTCACCCCGAGTAGTCCCACCCGCCAGCCGGCGTCGAGGCTGGCGGCCAGCGGGGAGTCGTGGCCCCTTCCGAAGCCGTCGAACAGGTGGTCGTCGAAGCGGTTGAAGATCTCCATGCTCACGACGCGGTCGTGCACCCGCGGATCGCAGCGGAACCCGCCGAAGCGGCCGGGCGAGCGACCGGGATGGTTGAAGCCGGCCAACCCGTCCGCGCCGCCGCCGAGCACCGCCTCGGGGGCCCGGGCGAGCCACCGGTAGAACGCGGACATGCCGGTGCCGGAGGGGCCCACTGCATTGGTCCACCGCTGCGACAGCCACACGTTGACGTGGCCGAGCACCCAGTGGGTCCACTCGAAGCCGCGCAGCGCGGTGAAGGCGCCCGGGTCGTCGGCCGCGTCCGCCAGGCTGGCGGCCATCCGCCACCCGCGCTCGCCCATGCCCACGGCCGAGCGGTACCAGCGGGGACCGTCGGGTGGGGCCGCCGTCCACCGGCCGGGGTCGGTCAGCCCCAGCAGGCCGCCGCCCACCGAGGCGTGGTCGGTCAGCGCGGCGACATCCAGCCCGGCCGCGCGCATGGAGGCGTAGGCCTCGCGCGGGTCCCCGGCCCCGTCGGACAGGCCGGTGTGGTTGTGCAGGTCCGCGTAGGCCAGCCAGGTGCCCGGGAACAGGCTCGACTCGCGTCCGCGGGGCGGCCAGGGCGCTACGGGCTCGCCTCCCCGCGCCGCAGACGGCGGTCGCTCACGGCGTGGACGACACCTCGGGGTCGGCGCGGTGGACGACCCGCAGGCCGTCCTCGCGCTGCAACAGGCCACCGATGACGGCCCGCCCCCAGTCCGTGTCGGCCGCCTCGACGATGGCGTCGGTGATGGCGGCGGACAGGTCCCGGTCGTCGCGCTGGGACTGGGCGACCACTACGCGCATCACGAGGCGTCGGAACTCCGGGACGGCGGCCTCTCGGCTGATGCTCACGTGGCTCTCCCTCGGTCAGACGGGCGTCCACCCGCATCCTGATCACCGGGCACGAAGCGCGCAAGAGCCGCATACCACACATGTAGGGCGGTGGAGCCGGGCGCGGCGGGTTCGGCGGCTAGGGTCGGCGGCGACGAGGCGACAGGAGTGGCGATGAGCGAGACGTCCCCACGCGAGGCCGCCGAAGAGTTCCGCGGCCGGGTGCGAGCCGGCGAGATGGCGGGGCCGACCGTGGGGGAGGTCCCCGCCGCCGCGCAGGCCAACCTCGTCATCCTGCCCGCCCGCCTGGCGGACGACTTCGGCGTCTTCGCCGCGGCGAACCCGCGCGCCTGCCCCGTGGTGGACCGCACGGACCCGGGTGACCCCCGCCCTGCGCGCGCCGCCCCGTCGGCGGACCTGCGCACCGACGTGCCGCGCTACCGCGTCTTCGTCGACGGGGAGCCGGTGGCCGAGCCCGCCGACGTGCGGGACTGGTGGCGCGACGACCTGGTCGCGTTCCTGCTGGGCTGCAGCTTCACGTTCGAGACGGCCCTGAGCCGGGCGGGCGTGCCGCTGCGCCACGTCGAGCAGGGCCGCAACGTGTCGATGTACGTCACGAACCGGCCGTGCGAGCCGGCGGGGCGTCTGGCGGGCCCCCAGGTCGTCAGCATGCGCCCGATCCCCGCGGCCAGGGTGGACGAGGTCGTGCGGGTGACCGCCCCCTACGAGTTGGCGCACGGGGCACCCGTGCACACCGGGGACCCCTCCGGGCTCGGCATCGCGGACCTGGGGACGCCGGACTTCGGTGACCCCGTCGACGCCCACGAGGGCGACGTCCCGGTGTTCTGGGCGTGCGGCGTCACGCCCCAGGTCGTCGTGCGCCGTGCGCGCCCCGATCTGCTCATCACGCACGCGCCCGGCCACATGTTCGTCACCGACCTGCCCCACGAGGCTTTGGCGACGGCGGTCTCGTGACCCCGGGGCCGTCAGGCGTCGGTGTGGTCAACGACCCGCAGCGTCCCCCCCGACGGGCGCAGGCTGGTCTCGTGCCCGTCGCTCCACCGCACCTGGATCTCGAGGGGCTCCGACTGCAGGACCTCCAGCACCTCGCCGCGGCGGACGGGACCGCCCACCTGGGTGCTCGGGACCTCGATGACATCGCCGACCGTCACCCGCATCGGCCCACCTCCCTGCGTATCGACGCGGTTGTTCCCCCGCGACGCTACCGCCGGCCCTCGCCGGTGTGAAGACCCGCGGGGTCAGCGCCTGCGGCGGTCGGCGAGGGCGTCGAGCAGCAGCGCCGTGCCGATCGCGAGCATCCACGAGTCCTTGGCCACCGCCATGCCCTGCACCGTGGGGCGCAGGCTGCCCTCCTCGCGCATGCCCGGCGTCTTCAGGTACAGGCGGACCAGGCCGGCCCCGAAGGCGGTCAGCGCGGCCCCGGCCAGCGCGGGCGGGACCACGGGCACCAGCAGGGCCGTCCCCAGGCTGATCCCGCCGCCGACAGCATCCGCGCGAACTGCTCGGCCTCCAGGTCGGTGACCTGCGGAAAGGCGCCGGTGGCCATGCCCTGCAGCTGGGAGGCGTCCTCGCCCTCGGCGCCCCGCTTGGACAGGCCCTGGTCCAGGATGAAGGCCCCGGTGGCGGCCCGTAGGGGAAGCTGCCAGCTCTTCGGTCGTGCCATCACGCCGCGTTTCGTGCACCGGAACCGCTCGGGCGGCAACCATAGCGGGGCCGGTGCCCGGACACGAGGACGGCCGTGACCCTTCTCCCACCCTCCAGGCCCCGGCGCCCTCGCCCGATCGGTCCGCCAGAGGGCTTGCGGCGGGTGGGCGACTGGGCTCAGGATCGGCGTGTGCGGCCGTCGGTGCCGCGGAACAGGCGGTGAGAGCATGGCCTACTCGATTCGATGCGCGGACTCCGGCGGGGACTGTCCGGGCGAGTTCACGACCGAGACCCAACAGGAGCTGATGAGCCACGTCGAGTTGCACGCCGCCCAGGTGCACCCCGACATGGAGTTCGAGGGCGAGACACGGGAGCAGCTGCTGTCGTTCGTGCGGACGGTCTGAGCGGCTGTCCGGGCCCGGGGGGAGGGAAGGTCAATGCGGATCGACGAGTACGAGTACGGGCGTATCGTCATCGACGGGCGCGAGGAGCGGCGCGACGTCATCCTGACCCCCTCGGGCGTCCACCCGAACTGGTGGCGCGAGGAAGGTCACTCGCTGTCGGTCGAGGATCTGGGCCCGGTCCTGGAGGACCCGCCCCGGGTGCTGGTGGTGGGCACGGGCACCGCGGGCAACATGCGCCCGCGGCCGGAGGTGCGTGAAGAGCTGACCGCCCGGGGCATCGACCTGGAGGCCGTGCCCACCGACGAGGCCGTGCGCCGCTTCAACGAGCTTCTCGGCCTGGGGGACGTGACCGTGGCGGCGGCCCTGCATCTGACCTGCTGACCGCCCCGACCGCGCCGGACGTCGGCTCACCGTGCCTTGTCACCTCGGTTACCTGGGCGGTGGCCACCATGACAAGCTCACCGGTGGAGGCCCGGTCAGCGCAGGGCGCGGCGCATCCGGCGGCGCGTGGGGCGGCCCACCCGCCCGGTGGGCTTGAGGCCCCTCGTGCGCTGGAAGTGACGGGTCGCCCGGCGGGTGCGGGATCCGAAGACGCCGTCGATGGCCACGCGGCCCCGCAGCGCACGGGTCAGCTTGCGCTGCCAGCGCGTGACGCCCGGGCCGCGCATGCCCCTGTGCAGGACCACGAAGCGGGTGTGACGGCGCCTGCGGTGCCGGCGCCGGGCCTGCCGACGCTGCCGGCGCTGGGCCACGTGCCGGCGCTGCCGGCGGTTGGCCGCGGCCCGAGAGCGGCCGAGGGTCGTGTAGGGAACGAGGGTGCTTGCAGGTGTAGCGCT
>JAHWKQ010000095.1 GCA_019347785.1 Actinomycetota bacterium | reverse complement strand
GCTCCGGGCGCTGGAGCTCGCCGGCGGGAGGGACCGCGGCGAGCTGGTCAGGATCCTGGACACGCCCGGTGTCGCCGAGGCCGACGCCGAGCGGGCGCGGGAGATCGTGCTGGGCTGCGGCGCGCTGTCGGCGGTGGAGCGGCTCGTCGACGACAGCCAGCGGCAGGCGCGCCGGGCGCTGGCCGGCGTGCTGTCGCCGGCGCGCGAGGCGCTCGAGGACCTCGCCGACCTCGCCGTCTTCCGTGTGACGTGATGTCCGGCCGGGTCGCCGTCGTGGGCGCCGGCCTGGGCGGGCTGTCGGCCGCCGTCAGGCTGGCGGCCGCGGGCGCCCGGGTCACGCTGCTGGAGCGCGAGGCTCGTCCGGGAGGCCGCGCCGGCCGCTTCGAGCGTGACGGCTACGCGTTCGACACGGGCCCCACCGTGCTCACCATGCCGGGGCTGGTCGCTGAGCTGTTCGCTCTCGCCGGTGAGGACATGGGCGAGCACCTGCCGGTGCGACGCCTGGACCCCGCTTACCGGGCGAGCTTCCACGACGGATCGGTGCTGCGTGTGCGCGGCAGCGTGGACGCGATGGAACAGGAGGTCCGGGACGTCTGCGGGCCCGGCGAGGCGGCGCGGTTCCGGGGCTTCGCCGAGCACCTGGGCCGCCTGTACCGGCTGGAGTACCCGACCTTCATCGACCGCAACTTCCGCACGCCGCTGGACCTCGTCCGCCCGCAGCTGGCCGCGCTGGTGCGCCTGGGCGGCCTGCGGCGGCTCCACCCGCTGGTGTCCACCCACCTGCGCGACTGGCGGCTGCGGCGCCTGTTCACGTTCCAGGCGATGTACGCGGGCATGAGCCCGTTCCGGGCGCTGGGCGTCTACGCGGTCATCGCCTACATGGACACCGTCGCCGGGGTGTTCTTCACGCCCGGCGGCATCCACCGGCTGCCCACGGAGCTGGCGGCGCTGGCCGGCCGCGTCGGCGTCGACGTCCGCTACCGGTCGACCGTCGAGCGCGTCGAGGTCCGCGGTGGCCGGGCCACCGGCGTGCGCACCACCGACGGCACCTTCGTGCCGGCCGACGTGGTCGTCGTCAACCCGGACCTCCCGGCCGCCTACCGTGACCTGCTGCCCCCCGGGGCGACGCCCGCGCGCGTCCGCCGGCTGCGCTACTCCCCGTCGTGCGTCGTCGTGCACCTGGGCCTGGACCGGCCCCTGCGCGGCGCGGAGCACCACAACATCCACTTCGCCCGGGGCTACCGGGAGTCCTTCGACGACCTGCTCGCCGGACGCCTGCAGCGCGACCCCTCGTGGTTCCTCACCGTGCCGACCCGCGGCGACCCCGCGCTGGCCCCCCCGGGCGGCGAGGTCGGCTTCTACCTGCTGCCCGCGCCCAACCGGCAGGGGGTGGTCGGTACACAGATCGACTGGGAGGCGCAGGCCCCGCGCGAGGTGCTGGCCGCGCAGCGTCGCATGGAGGCGGCCGGCTACGGGCCCGTCCGCGACGCCACGCTCGTCACGGAGGTGGTCACCCCGTCGGACTGGGAGCGTCAGGGAATGGCCGCCGGCACCCCGTTCGGGGCGAGCCACAGCCTCGGCCAGACCGGGCCCTTCCGACCGCGCAACGTGGCCCCCAGGGTCGACGGCGTGGTGTTCGTCGGCTCCGGCACGACCCCCGGCGTGGGCGTGCCCATGGTGCTGGTCTCGGGCCGGCTGGCCGCCGAGCGGGTCGCCGCCATGATCGGGCCCTCACTCCGGTGGGCGCCACGGACCGCGGCGGCATGAGCCGCTACCGCCACCCGCCGCCGTCGCAGACGCTGGTGCGCTCATGGCTGGTCGACCGCGGCACGGCCATCGTCGACCTGGACACCAGCTACGAGCTGTGCCGGCGGCTCAACGCCGCCCACGGCCGCACCTACTACTTCGCCACGCGCTTCCTGCCGCCGGCCCGCCGGCGACACGTGCACGCCCTCTATGGCTTCGCCCGTTACGCCGACGACCTCGTCGACCACCTCGAGCTGCCCTGGGACGCCGGTCGGCGGGCCAGGGCGCTGGGGGAGTGGGCCGACGAGATGAGCCGCTGCATCGCCGGAGGCGAGACCGACGACCCGGTCCTGAAGGCGGCCGCGCACACCATCGCGACGTTGGACATCCGCCATGACGACGTTCGGGCCTTCCTGCGGTCCATGGCCATGGACGCCCACGTCACCCGCTACCCCACGTGGGCGGCGCTGTCCGAGTACGTTCACGGGTCGGCGGCCGTCATCGGCTCGATGCTGGTGCCCATCCTCGGCGCGCGCCACCCGCGGGCCCGCGAGCGGGCCATGGACCTGGGCGTCGCCTTCCAGCTGACCAACTTCCTGCGCGACGTCGGCGAGGACTGGGACCGGGGCCGCATCTACCTGCCCCTTGAGGACCTGGACCGGTTCGGGGTCACCGAGGGGGACTTCCGCGCCCGCCGCGTCGGTCCGGCCTTCGCCCACCTGCTGGCCTTCGAGGTGTCCCGAGCCCGCGGGCTGTACCGGCGCGCGGAGGAGGGCTGGTGGATGCTGCCCCCCGCCAGCCGCCCGTGCGTGCGGATCGCCCACCGCCTGTACGCGCAGATCCTCGACCGCATCGAGGACGCCGACTACCAGGTGTTCGCCGTCAGGGCCGCCGTGCCGGCCGGGCGCAAGGCGGCCGTGGCCGCCCGTGAGCTCCTGGTCCCCCGGGCGATCGGCCGAATGGCCCCGCCCGGCGCGCGGTGCGACCATGGGCGCGTCACGGGTCGCGCGTGAGGGCGCGCTTCGGCCACCTCGACGAAGGCGAGTGACGTGCAGCCGTTCACCAACCCCTCCCGCCCCGCCGGCGACGCGCCGGTGGCGGCTCGGGCGGACGTGGTCGTGGAGCTGGACCACCTGCGCCCCGTCATGGTCCGCCGCTCGATCGACCTGCTGACCGAGCGCGCCTACCACGTCACCGACGTGACGGACGAATGCGCGGACCTGGTCACCGCCAGCGGCGTGCAGCAGGGCACGCTGACCGTCTTCACGCGGCATACGACCTGCGCGGTCAAGATCAACGAGCGGGAGACCTGCTTCCTGGAGGACTTCCGCCTCTTCATGGAGAAGCTCGTCCCCCCCGACGCCTACTACCGCCACGACGACTTCGAGATCCGTGACCCGCGGACGCTGGCCGGCACCGTCGAGGACGAGCCGGCCAACGGCCACTCGCACATCAAGCAGATGCTCCTGGGCTGCGCCTCGGAGGCGGTCCCCGTCGCGGCGGGTGGGCTGGTCCTGGGCCGCTGGCAGCGCATCATGTTCATCGAGCTGGACCAGGCCCGGCCCCGGCGCATCGAGCTGCAGGTGCAGGGCTGGCGCTGAGCCGGGAGCCGGAGTCCGGCCCGCCCGGGACGGCCGGGTCGTCGACGGGGGCCCGGAAGCGGGAACACCTGCGGATCTGCCTCGAGGGCGACGTCGGTTCCAGTGGTCGCGGGTCGGGACTGGAGGGCCTGCGGCTGCGCGCCCGGGCCCTGCCGGGGCGCGACCTGTCCGAGGTCGATCTGTCCGTGGACCTGTGGGGCCGCCGCCTGTCGGCCCCGCTGCTCGTGTCGTGCATGACCGGCGGCGTCGGCGAGGCGGGGCCGGTCAACCGGGCGCTGGCCACGGCCGCGCAGCGTCACGGGATCGCCGTCGGCCTGGGCTCGGGCCGGGTGCTGCTGGAGGACCACCGCACGCTCGGCACCTTCGCGGTCCGTGACGCGGCGCCCGACGTGATGCTGCTGGCCAACCTGGGAGCCGTGCAGCTGCACGGCTACACGGCGGCGGACTGCGCCCGGCTGGTGGAGGCGTGCGAGGCCGATGCGCTCGTGCTGCACCTGAACGCCGTCCAGGAGGCGGTGCAGTCGACCATGGGCGACCACGACCGCCAGGACACGCGCTTCGGCGGCCTGCTGGAGCGGATCGCCGACGTGTGCGCGGAGCTGACCACACCCGTCGTCGTCAAGGAGGTCGGCTTCGGGATGGCGCCCGAGGACGTCACCGCCCTGGCCGCGGCGGGCGTGGCCGGCGTGGACGTCGCCGGCGCCGGGGGCACCAACTGGGCGCGCGTCGAGGGCTCGCGCGACGAGGCCGCCGGCGCGCTCGCGGCCGCCTTCGGCGACTGGGGCTGGCCGACGGCGACCTGCGTCGCCCATGCGCGCGCGGCGCTCGACGCGGCGGGGTCGCGTGCCGTGCTCGTCGGATCGGGGGGGCTGCGCGACGGGGTCGACGCGTGCAAGGTGCTGTGCCTGGGCGCCGACGTGGCCGGCATGGGGCGGGGGCTGCTGCGGGCGGGTGCGGCGGGCCCGCAGGCGGCGACGGCGGCCGTCGGGGTCCTCGTGGAGCAACTGCGCGTGGCGACCTGGGCCGTCGGGGCGGCAGGGGCCGGCGACCTCACCTCCCGGCGGCTGACGGGCGCCACGACGGCGGCCGCACCGCCCTGACGGCGGTCCCGGGCCCGGCCCCGCTCAGGCGGCCCGCAGGCGCCGGCCCCACCAGCGCCACCACAACAGCCCCTGCGTCACCATCGCCCACCCGAACAGCAGGTCCTCCAGCGGCATGCCGTCGCCGCGGAACACCGTCCAGGGCGGACACCCCAGGCGCAGTGAGCTGAACTGGGCCTCGTCGTAGGTGACGATGGGCCGGCAGGTCAGCCAGCCGTCCACGAGGATCTGGAAGCCGCCGACGATGGCCAGGGAGATCCAGTAGCGACGGTCGCGCAGCAGCCCGGTTCGCAGGAGGCGCTCCAGCCCCACGGTGAGCCCGATCGCCGCGATGCAGAAGACCGTGTAGCCGTAGGTCACCCGCGCCGGTGCCCTCGCCGCGCCGACGCGCCCAGCCGCGCCCGCACCGCCTCGTAGCCCAGGATGGCGCACAGCGGGACGACGACGAAGAACAGGTACTCCTCCAGCGGCAGCCCCAGCAGGCGCACGCCGCTCAGGTGGGCCCGGTTGTAGTCCCAGTGGCCCAGGCGGGCCCCCACCAGGTCCCAGGTGACGAAGAACGCCGCGACGCAGGACAGTGATGCGAGCAGGCGGCGGGCCTGGCGGTAGACGCCCACGCCGAGCACGAGCTCCAGCGGCAGCGTCACGAGCAGGCAGGCGCCCAGCAGCAGCAGGTACTCGACCTCGCCCATCGACCGAGTCTGCCACGGGACGTGACGCGCCCGCGCTTACTCGCTGTAACTACTGCGCGCATCTTGACAAACACATAATGTAGTCTTGAATGGGAACAATGCTGGGCGGGAGCCACACAGCACACACGGATATACCGCATGGGTTGCCTGCTCGTCCGTCTCCGCCGGGCGCCGGCCCTCAGCCCGTAGGGGCCCCGCCCGACCGGGGCACTCGATTTCACTCCGCGCGGCCACCGACCGATAACTCCATGGTGAGACCCGCCTGTCGGTTGAACCGGGGACCCCCGTGCTCGTCACATCACGCCAGCGAGACAAGGAGGTGACTTTCCATGCGCCGTGGTCGCAGTGCCTGGTAGAGCCGCCCGGGATATGGACGAGTTCACAAATGAAAAGGAGGTGACTTTCCATGCGCCGTGGTCGTAGTGCCTGGTAGACGGGTGATGAGGGCTGCTGGTCGCACTCCGTGTGTTCCTCAGGCGCCGGAACGTGCGACAGACCGTGCGAAAGTGGGCTAGGTTCTCCGTCGCCATGGGTCCGGAATGGACTAGGGGAGTGTGTGGGCGCTAAGAGGGCCACCGCATCCGGGCCCCGGGCCCCGACGGTGCCCTTCCGCGTGCTGTCGTGCGGTTTGGCGCTAGGAACCGCGTTCTTCACCGTGCAAGGCATTCCGGCCGTCGCGCGGTATCCCGTGTCCTCGCTCGTGTGGGTGGTGGGGATCTCTGCCGCGAACCTTCTGTTCGTACCAATCGAGCGTGAGACGCGCGTCGAGGCCACGCTGGACGCCCCCGTCAGCATCGCCGCGGCGATCGTGCTCGACACACCGCAGGCCATGCTGGTCATGGCCTCAGCTCTACTCAGCGCACGGGAGCTACAGGGTCGCACCACCGTCTGGCACGTGCTGTTCAACCATTCACACCGCTCGCTCGCGGTCGGCGCCGCATCCGTGGTCGCGGGGATGCCGGGTGTCGGCTTCGTGGTCTCGACGGCGCTGGCGGCGCTCGCCTATGAGATCGTGAGCATCACCGCGATCGCCGGCTATCAACTCGTGCAGGGCGGCCGTCCCCCGACAGCCGCGATGCGTGACGCGGCAATGCCCTTCCCCCGGTTCGCCACGGACTTCGTGTCCGTCACGATGCTCGTCCTGCTGGTCGTGGTGATGTATGAGGGCCGGGAGGTGGGCCTGTGGGCGCTGGTGCTCATCGCGCCGCTGCTGCTGCTCGCCCACAACGCCCTGCAGTCCGCGCGGGAGGCCGAGGACCGCGCCGAGGAGCTGGCCGCCCGGGTGCGCGAGCTGGAGGCGCTCAACCGGCTCGGCAGCCGGCTGCTGACCGCCACGCGCACGGAGGAGATCGCGCGCATCGGCACCGAGAACCTGCGGACCGCCCTGGCGACCGACCGGGTCGAGCTCTCGCTGGACGCGGGGACGCGGCCGGGCCCTTATACGGTGCGCGTGCGTGGCGCGTCGCCGGCCGCCATCACCGTGGGGGAGATACTCGACGACCGCTCGCAGCGGGTGGTCGAGGCGGTCGGGTCACTGCTGGGCATGGCCCTGCAGCGGATACAGCTCGACCGCGAGCTGCAGGAGAACGAGCAGGCTCGGGCCGCCCTGTCCGGCCGGATCCTGGAGGAGGGGACGCGCGAGCGCAGCCGGATCGCGCTGCAGATCCACGACCAGGTGCTGCCGTACTTCGCCGCGGCGGAGATCCAGACCGACAACGCGCGCACGGCGCTGGCGCGCTCCGACCCGCAGCGGGCGGCCACGCTGACCTCGGCCGCCCGCGCGGCCGTCAACGACGGCATCCGCGAGCTGCGCGACGTGCTGGAGGCGCTGCGCCGGCAGGTGGTCGTGCCGGGCGATCTGCGCGCCGGCATCGAGAAGAGCCTCGACCGGCTGCGCGTCGAGAACGGTGTCGCGGGTGAGTTGAGAGTTGTCGGCAGTCTTCCCCCGTTGCCCCTGGCGGTGGAGATTCTGGTGTTGGAGACTGTGCGGGGCTGCCTGACGAACATCGGGCGGCACGCGAAGGCCAGCGCCGTCGAGGTCTCGGTCGCGGTGACCGGGGGATCGCTGAGAGTCGAGGTGGCCGACGACGGGAGAGGCTTCGACACGTCGGCGGTGCCGCCGGGGCACCACGGCCTCGCGCTGATGTCACAGCGCGCCGAGCTGGCACGGGGCTCGTTCACCGTCGACAGCGCCGTGGGCGAGGGCACCAGGGTCCGTCTGGAGGTGCCGCTGTGACCACCGCCGACACCCCCGCCGAGGAGGCGCGTCGCGTCATCGAGATCGTCATCGCCGAGGACCACGGCGTCGTGGCGGACGGTATCGCGACCATGCTGTCATTCGAGGACGACATGCAGGTCGTGGACGTCGTCGCCTCGGGAGAGGCCCTTGTGGACACCGTCGGCGCCCTGCTCCCCGACGTCGCGCTCGTCGACATCAACCTGATGGGGATGGACGGCCTGGCCGCGGTGCGCCAGATCCAGCAGCGGGGGTGGGCGACGCGCTGCGTCGCGCTGACCATGTTCTCCGATCACGACACCGTCAGCCGAGCCGTCGCCGCCGGTGTCGCCGGCTACCTTCCGAAGAACGTGCGGGGCGAGGAGCTCGTCCAGGCGGTCCGGGCGGTCGCGGTGGGCAAGGGCTTCCTGCATCCGGACGTGACCCGCCCCTTCCTGGAGCGGGTGGGCCCGCTCGCCACGCACGCCGGCATCCAGCCGCTCACGGCACGGGAGCAGGAGGTGCTCGAGCACCTGGCCACCGGCAACTCCACCCACGAGATCGCCACCGCCCTGGGCCTGGGCGACGAGACCGTGAAGAGCCACTTGTCGCGGATCTACGGCAAGCTGCACGCCGAGGACCGCGTCCAGGCGGTCGTCACGGCCATGCGCCACGGCCTCGTGCACTAGCCGGAACTGACTGGAGGAACACCGTCTGCGGGGGG
>JAHWKQ010000094.1 GCA_019347785.1 Actinomycetota bacterium | reverse complement strand
CGAGTGCGTGGTGCTGTGCGACACCAACGGCGGGATGCTGCCCGACCGGGTCGCCGCCGTCACCCAGTGGGTCGTCGCCGAGCTCGACGGGCGCTGCGACGTGGGCGTGCACGCCCACGACGACACGGGTTGCGCCGTGGCCAACTCGCTGATGGCGGTCGGGGCCGGGGCCGTGCACGTCCAGGGGACGGCCAACGGCATCGGCGAGCGCTGCGGCAACGCCAACCTCATGTCGCTCATCCCGAACCTGCGGCTGAAGCTGAGCGCTGCCGTGGTGGGGACCGAGGAGCTGGCGCGGCTGACGCGCGTCGCGCACGCGGTCGCCGAGATCATGAACCTCACGCCCGACCCGCACGCCCCCTACGTGGGGCATGCCGCGTTCGCGCACAAGGCCGGGCTGCACGTGTCGGCGCTGGCCCGCCGGGCCGACACCTACCAGCACGTCGAGCCCGAGTCGGTCGGGAACAGCGCGCGCCTGCTCGTCAGCGAGCTGGCGGGCCGCTCCACGGTCGTGCTCAAGGGCAGGGAGCTGGGCGTGGACCTGTCCGGCGACGGCGACGTGGTCGGACGGGTCCTGGAGCGCGTGAAGCAGCTTGAGCACGCGGGCTACACGTTCGAGGCGGCCGACGCGTCGTTCGAGCTGCTCGTGCGCCGGGAGGTGGGACAGGCGCCCGAGCCGTTCCGGCTGGAGTCGTTCCGCACGATCGTGGAGCGGCGCGAGGACGGCGGCGTCGTCGCCGAGGCGACGGTGCGGCTGTGGGTGGACGGCGAGCGCCTGATCGGCACCGGGGAGGGCAACGGGCCCGTCGACGCGCTCGACCACGCCTTCCGAGCTGCGGTGAACGGGCGCCTTCCGCACCTGGAGCACACCCACCTGGCCGACTACAAGGTGCGGATCGTCGACGCCGGCGCCGGCACGGGGGCCGTGACGCGCGTCCTGGTCAGCTCCACCGACGGTGAGCGCGAGTGGGAGACCGTGGGCGTCTCGCCGAACATCATCGAGGCGTCGTGGCGGGCCCTGTCCGACGCCTACCGCTACGGCATGATGCGGGCCGGCGTGTGACCCCCGGCGCGGTGCCCGACTGGCTGGGATGGGCGCGCCGGCTGGGGGCGGTGGCGCAGAGCGGCCTGGCCTACGCCGAGAGCGGCTTCGACGCGCAGCGCTACGAGGCGGTGCGGGAGGTCGCCTCGGAGCTGATGGCGGCGGCCTCCGGAGACGCGCCGACGGAGCTGCGGGGGCTGCTCGCGGCCGAGGTGGGCCACGCCACGCCGAAGGTCGACGTGCGCGGCGTCGTCTTCGTCGGTGAGCGTGTCCTGCTCGTGCGCGAGCGGGAGGACGGCCGCTGGACGCTGCCGGGGGGCTGGGCCGACCCGGGGGAGACGCCGGCCGAGGCCGTCGTGCGCGAGGTCGCCGAGGAGGCCGGCTACCACACCCGGGCGGTGCGGCTGCTGGCCGTCTACGACCGCGATCGCCAGGGTCACACCCCTCCGCTGGTGTTCTCCGTGTACAAGCTGTTCTTCGAGTGCGAGGTGGTCGAGATCACCGCCTCCGACGGGGTGGAGACCGACGGGGTCGACCTGTTCGAGCCGTCGCGCCTGCCGCCGCTGTCGCTCGGCCGGGTAACCGGGCGTCAGATCGCGCGCTTCGCCGCCACGCGCGGCACCGGCGACCGCGGGGCGGACTTCGACTGACCCTCGGCCGCCCGCCGCCGGCGTGCGCCGCTGCTAGCCTGCGCCGCCCCGGTGGGCGTCTGTCAGGAGCAGCCCCGTGCGCATCGGCCGTGTCGCCCGCCCCAGTGGCCCCGCCTACGTGGTGGTGCGCGACGACCATGCCGCACTGATCGAGCCGCACCCGTTCACCGACTTCGCCGTCACCGACCGCGTCGCCCCACTGGACGAGATCCGGCTGCTCGCGCCGGTGATCCCGTCAAAGGTGCTGTGCGTGGGGCGCAACTACGCCGACCACGCCGCCGAGCTCGGGGGAGAGGTGCCGCCCGAGCCGCTCATCTTCATGAAGCCGTCGACGGCGGTCGTCGGCCCCGACGAGCCCATCCGCCTGCCGACGCTCAGCGACGAGGTCCACCACGAGGCCGAGCTGGCCGCCGTCATCGGGAGGCTGGCGCGCGACGTCGACCCAGACGAGGCCCTCGGGCACGTGCTGGGCTACGCGTGCGCCAACGACGTGACCGCCCGCGACCTGCAGCGGCGCGACGGGCAGTGGACGCGCGCGAAGGGCTTCGACTCGTTCTGCCCGCTGGGGCCCTGGATCGACACGCGGGTCGACCCCGGACAGGGGCTGGCGGTGCGCTGCCGCGTCAACGGCGAGGCGCGCCAGGACGGCAACACCGCCGACCTGATCTTCGGCGTCACCACCCTGGTGAGCCACTGCTCGCGCTTCGCCACGCTGCTGCCGGGCGACGTCCTGCTGACCGGCACGCCGGCGGGTGTCGGGTCCCTCGTCCACGGCGACGTCGTCGAGGTGGAGGTCGCCGGCGTCGGTGTGCTGCGCAACCCGGTCGTCGCCGCCGAGCGCTGAGGGGTCATGGTCCACACCGACACGCCCAGGGTCCGCTTCGCGCCGGCGCCCAGCGGCTGGCTGCACGTCGGCGGGGCCCGCACCGCCCTGTTCAACTGGCTGACCGCCCGCCACGGCGGTGGCACGTTCGTGCTGCGGATCGAGGACACCGACGCCGACCGGGTCACCAGCGAGTCGGCGCGCGGGCTCATGGCGGCGCTGCGCTTCCTGGGGCTGGACTGGGACGAGGGGCCCGACACCGGCGGCCCGCACGGCCCCTACCGGCAGAGCGAGCGCAGGCCGCTGTACGCGGCGGTCGCCGACGCGCTGCGAGAGGCCGGTCACGCCTACGAGGCGTTCGAGACGCCCGAGGAGCTGGAGGCCGAGCGGCGGCTGGCGCGGCAGACCGGCCTGCCGCCGGGCTACCGCGGCGGCCACCGTGACCTCACCGAGGAGGAGCGTGCCGCGTTCCGCGCCCGGGGGCGCGCGCCGGTCCTGCGGCTTCGCACCCCCGACGAGGGCGTCGCGAGCTTCGACGACGTCGTCCGTGGACGGGTGGAGTTCGCCTGGGCGGACGTGTCCGACTTCGTGATCCAGCGGGCCGACGGAAGCCCCACCTACCTGTTGGCCAACCCCGTCGACGACCTGGCGATGGGGATCGACACCATCGCCCGCGGCGAGGATCTGCTCTCGGCCACGCCGCGCCAGCTGCTGGTCCACGAGCTGCTGGAGGCCGACTGCCTGCTCGACCGGGCCCTGGACCACGCGGGCCTGCCCCCCCGTCCCTCCGGGCCGGCCGGTGGCTCCGCCGGGCTCCGGTCCCCCCGCTTCGCGCACCTGCCGCTGCTGGTGGGCGAGGACCGCCGCCCCCTGTCGAAGCGCCACGGCTCCGTGGCCGTCGACGAGTTCCGCCGGCAGGGATTCCTGCCCGAGGTGCTGGTCAACTTCCTCGCCCTGTGCGGCTGGAGCCATGACGGGGTGCGCGAGCGCTTCACCGTCGACGAGCTGGTGGCGCTGTTCTCGCTCGACCGGGTGGGGCGCAACCCCGCGTACTTCGACACCGACAAGCTGCGCGCGCTCAACGGCGACCGCATCAGGCAGCTGTCCGACGCCGAGCTGGCCGAGCGGCTGGCTCCCTGCCTGGCCGAGGCCGACCTCGTGGACAGTCCGCCGGGGGCCGCGCAGCGGCGTCTCGTCGAGGGGCTCGCCCCGCTGCTGCGCGAGCGCATCCAGACCCTGGCCGAGGCGGTGCCCCTGGTCGCCTGGCTCTTCCGCGAGACCGTCGAGTACGACGGGCGCGCCGTCGCCAGGCACCTGCGCAAGGGGCCCGCGGCCCAGGTCCTGCGGGCCTCGCGGGAGGCGCTGGGGGAATTGGGGGAGTGGACCGGACCGGCGATCCTGGCCGCCCTGGACGGCGTAGCGGAGGGACTGGGGCTCGGACGGGGCAAGACGTTCCAGCCGGTGCGCGTGGCGGTCACCGGCACGGCGGTCAGCCCGCCGCTGCCCGAGACCTTGGCGCTGCTGGACCGCGCCACGGTCCTGGCCCGGCTGCGCGACGCCGAGCGGCTGACCGCCGCACCGGCGTGAGCGCCCCGCGCGGGAGCCGCCTCGATTGCCGGGCCCCCGGCCCGCTGTTACGCTCGCATACGCCCGTTCGGGGGTGGTGTAATCGGTAACACGACTGGTTCTGGTCCAGTTATTGAGGGTTCGAGTCCTTCCCCCCGAGCAAGGGGGGTCGGTTCCCGGCCTCCGCGGTCCCGTCGTCTAGTGGCCTAGGACGCCGCCCTCTCAAGGCGGTAACGCCGGTTCAAATCCGGTCGGGACTACCTGTCGGGGCGGGCGCACAGGAGCCACTGGACATGAGCTACCGACTCGCCCCGGACCGGACGCTGCCCGAGGAGCTGCGGCGCATCGTCGCCGAGGAGCTCGACGGGGCCGTCGAGCGGCTCCTCGGATCCGCGGACGGCGATCGGGTCACGGCCGTTCACGAGAGCCGCAAGCACTTCAAGAAGGCTCGCTCGGTCCTCCGTCTGGCCCGGGGCGAGCTGGGGGGCACGACCTACCGGCGGGAGAACGCACGCCTGCGCGAGGCCGGCAACGGCCTGTCGGACGTGCGCGACGCGCACGTGGCGGTGCAGACGCTCGACAAGCTCACCGAGCGCTTCGCGGACGAGCTGCCCGCCGACGCCTTCGCCGACGCCCACCGAGTGCTCGCCGAGCGCCGCCGCCGCGCCAGCGAGCGTCTGGACTCCGCCGACGGCCCCGTCGACGACGTCGTCGCCATCGTCCGCGGCGTGCGTGCGCGGCTGCCCGGGTGGCCGCTGGACCGCGACCGGTGGCGAGTCGTCGGCCCCGGCCTGCGCCGCCAGTACGCGCGCGGGGCGGCCCGCTTCGCCCAGGCGCGCCGGGACCCCACGGCGGTCAACCTGCACGAGTGGCGCAAGCGGGTGAAGGACCTGTGGTACCACCTGCGGCTGCTCCGGCCCGTCTGGCCCGGGGTGATGGACGAGCTGGCCGACCGGGCCCACGACCTGTCGGACCGCCTCGGTGACGACCACGACCTGTCGGTACTGCGGGAGACGCTCGACGGGGCGCCCGGCGACTTCGGCGACCCGGAGGAGGTCGCGGCCCTGCTGGACCTGGTCGACCGGCGCCGCGCCGAGCTGCGGCTCGCGGCGTGGCGCATCGGGCGGCGGCTGTACGCCGACGACCCGGGCGTGTTCGACCGGCGGATGAAGGCCTACTGGAAGGCGGCGCGCGCCGAGGCCGCCGACCCGCCGACCCCTCCGGTCGACGTGCCGCTCGTGGTGGTGACCCCCACGGGCCGGCGCTTCCACCGGCCCGGCTGCCCCTTCGCGGGGGCCGAGGCCGAGTCGGTCGGACGCGAGGAGGCCGAGCGGCGCGGGCTGCCCCCGTGCGGCTCCTGCGGCCCCTGACCCGCGCGGCGGGTCAGCCCGGACCGCGGAGCACCTCTTCGGTGTGCTCGCCCAGGAGCGGCGGCGCGGTCGACCCCCGCGACCGCGACCGGCTGTAGGTGACCGGGCTGCCGGTCAGGCGGATCTCACCGAGTGTCGCATGGTTCACGACCTCGACCAGCCCCAGGTGGCGCACCTGCTCCGAGTCGTACACCTCGTCCATCGTCCGGATCCTCCCGGCCGGCACGCCGGCTCCGTCGAGGCGGCGGACCCACTCCTCGGCGGTCGCCGAGCGCAGGGCCGGAGCCATCGCCCGCTCGAGCTCGTCGTGCCGGCGCACCCGATCCGTGTTGGTCGCGAAGCGCTCGTCGTCGGGGTCGAGGCCGACCAGCGGGGCGAACCGCCGCCACAGCCCCTCCGACCCGACCGCGATCATCAGCAGCTCGTGGGCGGTCTGGTAGTCACCGTACGGCGCGATCGACGGGTGGCGGTTGCCGGGCAGGGTGGGCACCTCGCCGGCCATGAGCCAGCGCGTCCCGTAGTGGGTGTGGACGGCGACGATCCCGGCCAGCAGGGACGTGCGCACCCACTGCCCCCTGCCGCTGCGCTCTCGCTCCAAGAGGGCCGACATCACCCCGAACGCTCCGAACATCCCCGCCAGGATGTCGGCGATCGGCGGCCCGACCTTCGTGGGGGGGCCTTCCCTGGGGCCGGTGATGCTCATCAGGCCCCCCTCGGCCTGGGCGATCTGGTCGAAGCCCGGCTTGTGGCCCTGCGGCCCGCCCCGGCCGAACCCGGTGATCGACAGCCCCACCAGGCGGGGGTTCAGCTCCGCCAGCGCCTCCTCGGACAGGCCGAGGCGCTCCATCATCCCCGGCCGGAAGTTCTCCGCGAGCACGTCGGCGTGGCGGATCAGCTCACGCAGGCGCCCCATGTCCCACTCGCCCTTGAAGTCGAGGACGACCGAGCGCTTGTTGCGGTTGGCCGACGCGAAGTACGTGGAGAGCTCGCCGACGAACGGTGGTCCCCACCCTCGGCTGTCGTCGCCGGTTCCCGGGCGCTCGATCTTGACGACGTCGGCGCCGGCGTCGCCGAGCATCATCGTCGCGTACGGCCCCGCCATCGCCCGCGTCAGGTCGACGACCCTGACGCCCGCCAGTGGACCCGCCATCGGTTGCTCCTGTCGCTGTGGCCCGCGAGAACATCGCGCGAGACGTCGGCCGAGGTCAATGTGGCGCCTGTTCCGTCGACCTGTGCCCGAAAGCTTGCTATCCTGCCAACCGGGGTTGCGGCCGGCTGAGCCTGCGGGTGGCCAGGGCGGGCCGCACGGGCCCCGGAGCCGGCGAACGGCTCCGTTCGGCCCGCCGGCCCACCGGTCCGGACGAAGGGTGCCGATGGTCAGCACCGGAGCGTCGTAGCCGTGGTGTCCTACATCAGCTACCGGTGGCCCGAGCTGCTCGTGTTGACCTGGGAACACGCCCTGGTCGTCGTCGTGTCGGTGGCGCTGGCGAGTGTGCTCGGCGTGGGCGTCGCCTGCCTCGTCTACCACCGCCCACACGTCTACGAGGCGGCCGTGAACACCACCAACGTGCTGTTCGTCGTCCCGGCGCTGGCCTACTTCGGCTTCCTGATCTACATCACCGGCTTCGGCTTCGTGACGCCCATGCTGGTGCTGACCCTGTACGCGCTGCTGCCGATCCTGCGCAACACGGTCACCGGCCTGCGCGAGGTCGACCCCGCGATCGTCAAGTCGGCCGCCGGCATGGGCATCGGCCGCACCGGGCGCCTGCTGCGCATCGAGCTGCCGCTCGCCTGGCCGGTGATCCTGTCCGGCATCCGCGTCTCCACCGTCATCATCTGCGGCATCGCGGCGATCGCCTCGTACGTCAACGGCCCCGGCCTCGGGTCCGAGATCTTCAGCGGCCTGTCGCGCATAGGGACGCCGCTGGCGACCGCCCAGGCGCTGGTCGGCACGCTGGGCGTGATCCTCGTCGCGCTGATCCTGGACGCCCTGCTGGCGCTCGCCGGACGGATCACCACACCGAAGGGCATGCGATGACCGCTACCGCTGAGTCGCACGGGCACGGGCGCGACGGCGCGGCGCCGGGGGAGCCGATGATCCGCCTGGAGGCACTCAGCAAGCAGTATCCGCAGCAGGCCGAGCCGGCGGTGCGGGAGCTGTCGCTGGAGGTCCCCGAGGGCGAGATCGTCATCCTCGTCGGGCCGTCCGGATGCGGCAAGACGACGACCATGGAGATGATCAACCGCCTGGTCGAGCCGACGTCGGGGCGCATCTACCTGCAGGGCGAGGACGTCACCCGCACAGACCCCGACCAGCTGCGACGCCGTATGGGCTACGTCATCCAGCAGATCGGTCTGTTCCCCCACCGCACCATCTTCGACAACATCGCCACCGTCCCGCGGCTGCTGAAGTGGTCCGACGACGACGTCCGCGCCCGCGTCGACGAGCTGCTCGAGCTCGTGGGCCTGGACCCGTCGGAGTACCGCGACCGCTACCCCAAGCAGCTGTCGGGCGGCCAGCGCCAGCGGATCGGCGTGGCGCGGGCGATGGGCGCCGACCCGCCCGTGCTGTTGATGGACGAGCCGTTCGGGGCCGTCGACCCGATCACCCGCGAGCGGCTGCAGAACGAGTTCCTGCGCCTGCAGGAGGACATCCGCAAGACGATCGTGTTCGTCACCCACGACATCGACGAGGCGA
>JAHWKQ010000093.1:6725-8176 GCA_019347785.1 Actinomycetota bacterium | reverse complement strand
CCGATCTCACCCCGACGTGCGCGAGGCCGTCGTCGCCGTCCACGAGCCCGCCCCCGGCGACCGCCGGTTGGTCGCCTACGTGGCGCCCGGCGAGGCCGTCGAGCGCCACGCCGAGGCCGTCGTGGCGGGGTGGCGGGCGCTGTTCGACGACACGTATGCGACGGCCCAGGCAGCGCGCGCCGATCTCGACACCGCAGGGTGGAACGACACGGCCACCCGCGAGCCCATCCCGTCGGCGGAGATGGCCGAAGTGGTGGAGGGCGCCGTCGCCGGCGTCCGGGCGCTCTCGCCTCGTCGCGTGCTCGAGATCGGGTGCGGCGCCGGCCTGCTCCTGCGGCGCCTGGCGCCCGAGGCGGAGCGTTACGTAGCGACCGACATCTCGGGCGCCGCCGTCGAGCGGCTGACCCGAGTGGTGACCGGCCGGCCAGGGGCCGACGTGGTCGAGCTGGCCCAACAGGAAGCGTTGGAGATCGCATCGTGGGGAACCGCCGCCTTCGACACGGTGGTGCTCGACTCGGTGGTGCAGTACTTCCCCGATGTCCGTCATCTCCTCCGCGTCCTCGAGCGCGCGGTGGCGGCAACCGCCGACGGGGGGTCGGTGTTCGTGGGCGGCGTGCGCAGGCTGGCGTTGCTCGACGCCTTCTGGGCCTCGGTGGCGCGCACGCAGGCCGGACCGGGGGCGGCCGACAACCACATCCGACGGGCGGCTGCCCAGGCGCAGGCGCAGGCGCACGACAACGAACTGGTGCTCGACGCGGCCGTGTTCACGGCCCTGCCTCGGCGCCTGCCTCGCGTCAGCCGGGTGGAGGTGCGGCCACGGCGGGGCCGGGGCCGCACCGAGCTGGTGACGTACCGCTACGACGTCGTGCTGCGCGTGGGGGATCCCGCCGCGACCGTCGAGCCCGCCTGGTGCGACTGGTCCCCCGGCCTCGACGTCGAGCGCCTCCTGCGTGAGGGCGCCGGCGTGCTGGGGCTGCGGCGGGTGCCCAACGCCCGAGTCGCCGACGACGTGGCTTTCGCCCGCTCGGCCCCCGGTGCACCCGCCGGCGCCGACCCGGACGACCTCTTCGAGCTGGGCGAGCGCCTCGGCTACCGGGTGGACGTGAGCTGGGCGAGCGACTGGCCCGACGGCTCCTTCGACGTGGCCTTCGTCCCCGACCGCCTCCCGCCCGCGCCGGTCGCCTTCCCGCAGGCCGAGCCCGCCGACGACCTGACCCGCCATGCCTGCGAGCCCGCCCGGCGGCGGCTCGCAAGGCTCCTCGCCCCGGGCCTGCGGTCGTGGCTGGCAGCCCGACTCCCGGCCTACATGGCGCCGTCGGCCTTCGTCGTGCTCGACGACCTTCCCCGGCTGCCCAGCGGCAAGATGGACCGCCGCAACCTCCCGCCACCCGGCCGTGAGCGCCCGGAGCTGTCGGCGCCCTACACCCCGCCGCGGGACGCCGTGGAGGAGG
>JAHWKQ010000093.1:0-6625 GCA_019347785.1 Actinomycetota bacterium | reverse complement strand
TGGTCGAAACCGTCGCCCCCCGACGCGACCTCGCCCACCACCCGCTCTTCCAGGTCAGCTTCACCATGCTGACGCCTGCGCTGGAGGGATCGGCGTTCTCCGGCCTGCACGTCGAGCCGCTCCCGGTGCACCCCGGCGGCGCCCGCTTCGACCTCGACCTCGCCGTCGGCGAGCTCCCCGACGAGCGCCTGAGCGCCAGGCTGGAGTACGACACCGACCTGTTCGACGACGCGACCGTCGCCGCGTTCGCCAACCGCTACCGCTGCCTGCTGGAGGCCGCCGTCGCCGCCCCCGACACGCCGCTGTCCCGCCTCCCGCTGGAGCGCGGGCGGACGGGCCTCTCGGCCCGCTACCCGGCGCCCCCGCCCGCCACCGCGCTGCACCGCTGGTTCGAAGCGGTCGCCGCCGAACGTGGCAGGCAGCCCGCCGTCGTGGACCACGCGGGCACGGTGCTGACCTACGCCGAGCTCGACGCCCGCGCCAACCGGGTGGCACACCGGCTGCGCCACTGCGGTGTCCGCCGCGATGCGGTTGTCGCGCTGTGCCTGCCGCGTTCGGTGGACGCGCTCGTCGGGATACTGGCCGTGCTGAAGGCGGGCGGTGTCTGGCTGTCGATCGACCCCGACGACCCCCCGGCTCGCCGGTCGCTGCTCGCCGAGGACAGCGGGGCCGTCCTCGTCCTCACCGAACTGCCCGAGGGCAGCGACGAGGACGGGCCGCCCGACGGCGATGTCCACCCCGAGAACCTCGCCTATCTGTTCTACACCTCGGGCTCGACGGGGCGGCCCAAGGCGGTGGCCGTCTCCCACCGCGCGGTCGTCGGGTTCATGCGGGCGTTCGCCGAGCGACTGGGGCTCGACGACGGCACGGTCGGGCTGGCCGCTCTGAAGCCGACGTTCGACGTGTCGGTCGTGAACCTGCTCCTGCCGCTGCTCGTCGGCGGAACAGTGGTGCTGCCCCCGCCCGGCGCGGAGATCGACGGGCGCGAGCTGCGCCGGTTGCTCGACGAGCATCGGTGCACCACCGTCCACCTCACCCCGTCGGTGTGGCAGCTCGTGCTCGACGCGGGCTGGGAAGGCAGCGACCGCCTGGCGGCCGTGTGCGGCGGCGAACCGGCACTGCCGTCGCTGTGGTCCGCGCTGGCCGCGCGCGCCGGATCCGCGTGGAACGCCTACGGGCCGACGGAGGCGACGATCTGGGCCACCGTCGCCCAGGTCGACGACCCCGATGCCGTCGACCTGGGCGAGCCGTTGGGCAACGGGACCGTGCACGTGCTCGACGACCGCCTCGAGCCGGCGCCCGACGGCGTGGTCGGCGAGCTGTGCATCGGCGGCGTGGGCCTCGCCCGCGGCTACCTGGGCCGGCCCGGCCTCACCGCCGAGCGGTTCGTGCCCGACCCCTTCGGGCCGCCCGGCTCCCGCCTCTACCGCACCGGCGACCGGGTGCGCCGCCGCCACGACGGCTCGCTCCGGTTCCTCGGACGAGTCGACCACCAGGTGAAGGTGCGGGGCCAGCGAGTGGAGTTGGGCGAGATCGAGACGGTGCTCGAGGCGCACCCCCGTGTCGGCCGGGCCGTCGTGGCCACGCCCGACCGGCGGCGACTGGTCGCCTACACCGTCGGGACGGCGACCGCCACGGAACTGCGGGCCTGGGTGGCGGCCCACCTGCCGGCAGCCATGGCGCCGTCGGCGTTCGTGGCGGTCGAGGCGTTCCCGCTCACCGCGTCGGGCAAGGTCGACCGCGCGCGGCTGCCCGACCCCGGCCGCGAGCGCCCGGAGCTGTCGGCGCCCTACACCCCGCCGCGGGACGCCGTGGAGGAGGTGGTGGCGGCGGTCTTCGCCGAGCTGCTGGGCCTCGACCGGGTGGGCGCCCACGACGACTTCTTCGAGCTCGGCGGCCACTCGCTGCTGGCCGCCCAGGTGGTGGCCCGGGTGTCGGAGGCCGTCGGCGCCGACGTGCCGCTGCGCGCCCTGTTCGAGTCCCCCAGCCCCGCGGGGCTGGCCGCCGCGTCGGGCGTCGCCGACAGCCGGGTGCGGCCCCCGCTGGCCCCGGTCGGGGGCGACGGGGAGCGGCCCGCCTCCTTCGGGCAGGAGCGGCTGTGGCTGGTGGAGCGGCTGCACCCCGGGCGCTCCGCGTACAACGTGGCCGTGGGCCTGCGCCTGGCCGGGCCGTTGGACCCCGAGGCGCTGGCCGGGGCGTGGGACGACGTGGTGGCCCGCCACGAGCCGCTGCGCACGGCGCTGGCGCCCGGCGACGACGGCGTGCTGCGCCAGCGGGTGCTGCCCGCGGGGGCGCCGCTCGAGGTGCGCCACGGCCCCCTGGACGAGGCCGAGGCGGCCCATCCCTTCGACATCGAGGCGGGGCCGCCGGCGCGGGCGGTGCTGTTCCGGGAGGGGCCCTCCGACCACGCCCTGCTGGTGGTCGCCCACCACAGCGCGGTGGACGGCTGGAGCCTGGGCGTGCTGTTCCGCGAGCTCGCCGCCCGTTACGACGCCCGAGCGGCGGGGGGGCCTGCGCCTCCGCCTTCGCCTGCACCCGCGCCCGCCCACGGCGACTGGGCCGCCTGGCAGCGCTCGTGGCTGCAGGGCGACGTGCTGGAGGCCGAGGTGTCCTGGTGGCGGTCGCGCCTGGCGGGGGCGCCCGAGGTGCTGGAGCTGCCCACCGACCGACCGCGGCCCGCCGTCCCGCGCCACCGCGGCGCCCTGCACCGCTTCGAGCTCGACGCCGCGCTCGTGGCGCGGCTGGAGGCCCTCGCCCGCGAGCGGCGCGCCACCCTGTTCATGGTCCTGCTGGCCGCCTTCGACGTGCTGGTGGCCCGCCACGCCGGGGTCGACGACGTGGTGGTGGGCACCATGGTGGCCGACCGCACCCACCCCGACCTGGAGGGCCTGGTCGGGTTCTTCGCCAACACCGTGGCCCTGCGCACGGACTGCTCGGGCGACCCCACCTTCGCCGAGCTGGTGGCCCGGGTGCGGGCCGACGCCCTCGATGCCTACGCCCACCAGGACGTGCCGTTCCAGCACGTGGTCGAAACCGTCGCCCCCCGACGCGACCTCGCCCACCACCCGCTCTTCCAGGTGGCCCTGCTCCTCCAGCGGCAGGGCCTCGACGGCGTGGCCATGTCCGGGCTGGCGGTCGACCGACTGGACGTCGCGGGGCGTGGGAGCCCGCTGGACCTAATGCTGTCCCTGGAGGACGCGGCCGGCGGCGGGCTGCGGGCCGAGTTGGAGTACGACGTCGACCTGTTCGACGAGGCCACCGTGGCCGCGTTGGCCGAGCGCTTCCGCGGCCTGGTGCAGGCGGTGGTCGAGGACCCGCACCGGCCGGTGAGCGGGCTGCCGCTGCTCACGGAGGCCGAGCGGGCCGCCGTCGCCGCCGGCAACGCCACCGACGCGCCGTACCCCGACGCCACCCTCCACCGGTTGTTCGCCGAACGAGTGGCGACCCGGCCCGACGGCCTGGCCGTGATCGACGCGGGCGGCGTCACCATGACCTACGGCGAGCTCGACGCCGCCTCCGACCGGCTGGCCCATCACCTCCGCCGACGCGGCGTCGGCGCCGACTCGGTGGTCGCCCTGTGCCTCCCCCGGTCGATCGACTACGTGGTGGCGGTGCTGGCGGTGGCCAAGGCGGGGGGCGCCTGGGTCGCCGTCGACCCGGCGTACCCGGACGAGCGCCGCCGGTTCATGATCGAGGACAGCGGCGCCGTCGTGGTCCTCGACGCCCTCCCGCCCGAGGAGTCGGGCGCCGGTCTGCCCGCGGGGCCGCCCGACGACGTCGCCTGTCCGGACAACCTCGCCTACCTCGTCTACACCTCGGGCTCGACGGGCGCGCCGAAGGGGGTGTCGGCCACCCACCGTTCCTGCGTGGCGCGCCAGGCCTGGTACGCCGCCGAGCTGCCGTGGCAGCCCGACGAGGTGGCCTGCATCAAGACCTCGCCGAGCTTCGTCGACGCCGTCGGGGAGCTGTGGGCCCCGCTGCTCGCGGGCGTGCCGGTCCTCGTGCTCCCCGAAGACGTGCCGCCCGACGGCGCCCGCCTGGTCGACGTGCTGGCCGACCACCACGTGACGCGCATCATCCTCGTGCCGTCGCTGCTCGCCGCGCTGCTGGAGCAACCGCCCGAGCGCCTGGCCCGCCTGGCCCGGCTCACCCTGTGGGTGGCGAGCGGCGAGCCGCTGCCCGCCTCGACGGCCGCCGCCTTCGCCGCCCGCCTGCCCGGCGCCACCCTCGTCAACCTCTACGGCATGTCGGAGGTCGGCCCCGACGCCACCGCCTGCGTGGCGCCCGGCGACCGGGACGAGCCGCCGCCGATCGGCCGGCCGCTGCACAACGTGCAGGTGCACGTGCTCGACGGCCGGAGGGCGCCTGTCCCGCCCGGCGTGACCGGCGAGCTCTACATCGGTGGGGTCGGCCTCGCTCGCGGCTACCACCGCCGGCCGGGGCTGACGGCCGAGCGCTTCGTGCCCGACCCCTTCGGGCCGCCCGGCTCCCGCCTCTACCGCACCGGCGATCTCGTGCGACGGCGCCCCGACGGGCTGCTCGCCTTCGTGGGCCGGGCCGACCACCAGATCAAGCTGCGGGGCCACCGAGTGGAGCCCGCCGAGATCGAAGCGGTGCTCGAACGCCACCCGGGGGTGGAAGCGGCGGTCGTGGCGCCCCGCGGTGAGCGGTTGGTCGCCTACGTGGCCGGCGCCGTCGACGTGCCCGACCTGCGCGCCCACGCGAGTGCGCGGCTACCGGCGTTCCTGGCGCCCTCGGCCTTCGTGCGCGTCGAGGAGTGGCCCCGGCTGCCCAACGGCAAGGTGGACCGGGCTGCCCTCCCCGACCCGCAGCCCCCCAGCGAGCAGCGCCCCGCCGGCGGCGGCTCGCCACTGGAGGAGCTGGTCGCCGCGACGTTTGCCGACGTGCTCGGCCTCGAGCGGGTCGGCGTCGGCGACGACTTCTTCGAGCTGGGCGGCCATTCGCTGCTGGCGAGCCGGCTGGTGACGCGCCTGGCCGCCTCCCTCGGACGCGACGTCCCGCTACGAGCCCTGTTCGAGGCGCCCTCGCCGGGCGGGCTGGCCGCCGCGCTGGCCCACGAGGGGACGGCCGAGGACGCCCTCCCGCTCGTGCCTGTCGGCCGCCACGCCGACCCGCCCGCTTCCTTCGGCCAGCAACGTCTCTGGTTCCTCGACCGCCTCGATCCCGGGCGGCCGGCCTACAACGTGCCCGTCGCCGTGCGCCTCGACGGCCCGCTCGACGTCGAGGCGCTGGCCGCCGCGTGGGACGACGTCGTGGGCCGCCACGAGCCGCTGCGCACCGCGCTCCACGAAGCCGACGACGGGACGCTGGTGCAGCGCGTCGGGGCGTCGGGCGCCCACCTCGCGGTCGACCCCCCGGGCGACGCGGCCGAGGACGCCCGCCTCCCGTTCGACCTGGCCGCGGGCCCGCTGGTGCGCGCCGCCGTGCGCCGCACCGAGGACGGCGCCCACGTGCTCAGCGTCGTGGCCCACCACGCCGTCGTCGACGGGTGGTCGCTGCGCCTGGTCTTCGAGGAGCTGGCGCTCCGCTACCGGGCCCGCCTGGCCGGCGACGACCGTCCCCCCGCGCCGCCCGCCGTGCAGCACGCCGACTGGGCGGCGTGGCAGCGCCGCCGCTCATTCGACGCCCACACGGCCTGGTGGCGCGAGCACCTGGCCGGCGCGCCCGAGGTGCTCCAACTGCCCTCCGACCGGCCCCGCCCGGCGGTGCAGGGCGGCTGCGGCGCGGTCGTCCGCACCACCGTGGGCCCTGATGTGGTGGCGGGCATCGAGCGCCTGGCCCGGACCGAACAGGCGACCCTGTTCGTCGTCCTGCTGGCCGCGCTCGACTGCGTGCTCGCCCGCCAGTCCGGCTGCGAGGACGTGGTCGTGGGCACGGTGGTGGCCAACCGGGGCCACCCCGCGCTCGACGAGCTTGTCGGCTTCTTCGCCAACACCGTGGCGGTCCGCATCGACTGCGCCGGCGACCCGTCGTTCCGCGACCTGGTCGCCCGGGCGCGGGTCGCCGCGTTGGGCGCCTTCGCCCACCAGGACGTGCCGTTCGAGCGGGTGGTCGACGCGGTGGCGGCCCGCCGCGACCTGGCCCACCACCCCGTGTTCCAGGTGGCGCTCGTGCTGCAGAACACCGGCGAGGCCGATGTCGACCTGCCCGGCCTGGCCGTCACCTGGTTGCGCGTGCACCCCGGCACGTCGCGCTTCGACGTGAGCGTGGTGGCGTGGCCGACCGGCGGTGGGCTCGAGCTCGAGCTCGAGTACGACACCGACCTGTTCGACGAGCGCTCGGTAGCCGCCCTCGGCGAGCGGTTGGCTCGCGTGCTGGCCGCCGTGACCGCCGACCCCGCGGTGCGGCTGTCCGAGTTGCCGCTGCTCGACCGAGCGGAGCACCGGCGGCTGGCCGCCTCGTGGGAATCCGTCGCCGAACCGGTCCCGCCGCCGTTCCCCCGGCTGTTCGAGGCAGTGGCGGCGGCCCGTCCCCAGGCGCCCGCCGTCGTCGACGCCGACGACAGTGTGCTCACCTACGCCGACCTCGACGCACGCGCCAACGGCGTGGCCCACTGGCTGCGCGCCCGCGGGGTGGGGGCGGAGGCGGTCGTGGCCCTCGCCCT
>JAHWKQ010000280.1 GCA_019347785.1 Actinomycetota bacterium | reverse complement strand
CCAGCGCGTCCAGACCGGGGGTCGGCGCCAGCCCGGCCCACAGCGCCCCCGCGAACGAGCCCAGCCCCCCGTCCAGTCGCGTCGTGAACGGCGGGCACACCGCCGCCGCGGCGCCCAGCGCCAGCCGCGCCGCGGCGACCCGCGCGGCCGGGAGCGCGCCGAGGAAGGCCACGGTCAGGTGCCACCCCGCCGGGTCGCTCCAGCGCAGGTCGGGCCAGCGCCGACGCAACGGCGCGAGCGCGTCGTCCACGGCCGCCCGCACCGGACCGGGGACCTCGACGGCGGCGAACCGGCGCGGGGGCTGGTCACCGGCCATCGCGCACCTGGTCGGCCAGCCGGCGGCGCAGGAAATCCAGCGCCACGCTCGCCGCCCACTGCTGGGTCTCGACGCGTGCGCGCCTCGGCAGCCGCACGGTACGGACCGCGTCCGGCCCCGCCGGCGCCGGGCCCGTGACGGCGACGCAGACCGTGCCCACGGGCACACCGCCCTGGTCGGTGGGCCCGGCGACGCCGACGACCCCGAGCGCCACGTCGGCGCCGAGCCGGTCACGCGCCCCCTCCGTCAGCCGCGCGGCCACCGGCTCGGAGACGGGACCGTGGGAGTCCAGCACCGCCGGGTCGACCCCCGCCAGGGCGCGCTTGGCGTGCGTCGCATAGGTGACCAGCCCGCCGAGGAACCAGCCGCTGGCCCCCGGCACGGTGGCCAGGCGGGCACCGACGCCGCCGGCCGTGACCGACTCGGCCACCGCCAGCGACCACCCCAGCCGGTCGAGCTGGCGCGCGACGGCGTGCTCCACACCCTCGTCGTCGACGCCGACCACGTTCGTGCCGAGCAGGTCGAGGAGCTCGTCGACGACCGGGTCGACGAGTGCGAGGGCCTCCGCGCGGGCCGGCGCCTTGCCGGTGACACGGACACGCGTCTCGCCGCGCGTCGCCAGGAACGCGACCGTGGGGTTGCCCGACTCGTCCAGGCGGCGCACAACCGGCGCGCTCAGGTCCGCGACCGCCGCCTCGGCGATGCCGGCGGTCCGGACCACCCGGCTGACGGTGGTGGCGCGGCCGCCACGCCCGGCCAGCTCGGGGACCACGGCGCCCTCGAGCATCGCCTCCATCTCCCGGGGGACACCCGGCAGGGCGTAGACGACGGCGTCGCCGACCTCGAGCGCGAACCCCGGGGCGGTGCCCACCGGGTCGATCACGCGCGCGCCCACGGGCAGGTCCGCCTGGACGAGGTTGTTGTCCGTCAGCCGCCGGCCGATCCGCGCGAAGTAGGCTCCCAGGTGGTCGACGATCTCGTCGTGGCGGCGCAGGTCGACACCGGCGACCCGGGCGACGGCGTTGCGCGTCAGGTCGTCCTGGGTGGGGCCCAGGCCCCCCGTGACGATGACCGCGTCGCTGCGGCGCAGGGCCTCCCGCAGCACGTCGGCCATGCGGCCGACGTTGTCGCCGACGGTGGTGTGGCGGTACACGTCCACGCCGATCTCGGCCAGCCTGGCCGAGATCCACGCGGAGTTGGTGTCGACCGACTCGCCGAGGAGCAGCTCGCTGCCGACGGCGACGAGCTCAGCCCGCACGGACCAGCCTGCGCCCACGGAAGACGTACTCGGCCCCGCTGAGGATGGTCAGCGCGACCGCGACTCCCAGGGCCGTGAGCCCCAGCCACGGCGGCGTGGGCGGGGCGAGCAGCATCAGGACGGCCACCAGCTGGGACACGGTCTTGAGCTTGCCGAACACGCTGGCGGGCATCACCAGCCCGCGGCGCAGCAGGGCCTGGCGCTGGACGGTGACGCCGACCTCGCGGGCGACGACCACGACGAGCACCCACCACCACCAGGCCGCCCCGCCCCGAACCGCCAGCGCCGCCAGCGTGCCGATGACGAGCGCCTTGTCGGCCAGCGGGTCGGCGAGCTGGCCCCAGCGCGACACCTCCCGCAGGCGCCGGGCCAGCCAGCCGTCGACCAGGTCGGTCAGCGCCGCGACGGCGAAGGCGGCGAGGGCCCACCACC
>JAHWKQ010000092.1 GCA_019347785.1 Actinomycetota bacterium | reverse complement strand
CCCAGGTGGGGGGGATCGGCATCGCCCCCGGCGGGAACATCAACTACGAGACCGGCCACTCGATCTTCGAGGCGACGCACGGCACGGCGCCGAAGTACGCCGGGCAGGACAAGGTCAACCCCGGCTCCCTGCTGCTGTCGGGTGTGTCGATGCTGCACCGGTTGGGCTGGGGCGAGGCCGGCGAGCTGATCGTGTCGGCGATGGAGCGCACCATCTCCGAGAAGATCGTGACGTACGACTTCGCCCACAACCTGGAGGGCGCGACCGAGGTCGGGACCGGCGAGTTCGCCGACGCCATGATCCAGCGCCTGTAGGTCGGTCCGGTGTCGTCGCCCCGGCGCGCTCCCCGCCTGGGCCCCGGGGAGAGGATCGCCCCGTACGTGACCCGCGTGGGGCGCTTCCGGCGCGTCGACCCGCTGCGGGCACGGCCGCTGCCCACGCCCGCCCGGGTGGTCGCGGTACTGGGCTGGGCGCTGCTGGTGGGTGAGAGCCTGCGCCGGGCCCGCGCCGCGGTGGGCGCCGGCGGGGGGTGACCGGCGGCCTCGGCGTGCGGGCGGGTGCTGTGCGACACTTGCGGCGGGTCGCGACGTCCTGGGCGTGGTTCGCCGTGGCCGGGTAGCCAAGTGGTAAGGCAAGGGCCTGCAAAGCCCCTACGCGCGGGTTCGATTCCCGCCCCGGCCTCCGACGGCGTTGGGCCGCCCCGCGCCGCCGCACGGTCCGGGTTGGTGCAATGGCAGCACGGCGGGTTTTGGTCCCGCAGATCGAGGTTCGACCCCTCGACCCGGAGCCGGCGGGACCGCGGCGCTGAGCTGTGGATACCCCCGCCTTCGGTGTCGCTGCGCTCGGTATGATGGAACACATGTTCGGTACAAGGAGCACGGCCACACCGTCCGAGCGCGGTGAACCCACGCCCGCACCGCCCGGCGGCTCGGACCCGGCCGGGCTGGTCGCCGGCCTGGAGTCGGCGGCGGCGGGGCTGTGCGCGACGGCTCCGGGGGCGGTGGGCGCCGGCGAGCGGCTGGACGTCGTGGGGCGGGCGCTGGTCGCCGTGGACCGCGTGATGGCCGCCGTCGTCGCCCTGGTGGGCGCGGCCGGATCCAACCCGGCCACCCTTGGCGCCGCGGGCCTGACACTGCCGGCCTGGCTGCGCGCCCTGGCCGGGCGCACGTCAGGTGACGAGCGCATGCTGCTGGCCGCCGCCGAGCGCCTCGCGCATCTGCCCGTGGTCGCCGGGCTGTTCGCCCAGGGGAGGCTGTCGTGGGGAGTGGTGCGCGCGGTGGTGTCGGCCACCAGGGTGTTGAACCGGGCCCAGCTGGAATGGCTGGACGCCGTCGTGGACGCCAACCGGACGCGGCTGGTGGCCATGGACCCCGACGAGGTGGTGGCCGCGGTCGACGAGCTGGTCGAGGCCGCCCGCCCCGAGTTGGTCAAGGACCGGGCCGAGCGCCGCTACGAGAGCCGCTTCGTGCAGGTCCAGCCGGGTCTGGACGGGTCGCTGGCGCTGTATGCCGAGCTGGACGCCGAGGCCGGCGCGGTCGTCCTCGAGGCACTGGAGACCGCCGTCGACCCCGCGGATGCGCCCGACCGGGAGCACGAGCACGCGGGCGACGACCCCCGCACCGACGGGCACGGACGCCATGACGACGACGCCGGCGCGGCGCCGCCCCCGGAGCGCGAGCGGCGCGCCCGTGGCCGTGCCCGGGCGGACGCGCTCGTGGCGCTGTGCCACCGCCCCGATGCGGGCGCCCCGGCACGGCCCAGCCTGCTGGTGCTCACCGACGTCGACACCTTGGCCGGCGGGGTCGCCTCGCGGGCGGCGCAGCTGCTGTGGCGCGGCAGCCGCGGCCCGGTGCGCGTGACCGCGGAGGCCGCCCGGCGGCTGTCGTGCGACGCGGACCTGCGGCCGCTGCTGACCGACGGCGCGCTGCCGCTCGGCGCCGGCCGGCGCTCACGCGTCGTGCCCGCGAACGTGCGTGACGCTCTGGTCGCCCGCGACGGTGGCTGCCGCTTCCCGGGCTGTGCCCACCCGGTCCAGCGCTGCCATGCCCACCATGCGCGCCACTGGCTGCACGGTGGCCGGACCGACCCGGACAACCTGATCCTGTTGTGCCAGGCGCACCACCGCGCGGTCCATGAGGGCGGGTGGCGCCTGCAACTGCATCCGGACGGCCGGGTCGTCTTCAGTCGCCGCCGCCACACCCTGACCTCCCTGCCCCGGGCCCAGCGGCGCCTGGCGCCGTCCCGTCCGCCGCCGGCCAGGATGAGACGCTTTCGCGGGAGTCAGGCGGGGGGCCGGGCGCACGCGCCACCCGTGCCGGTGTGACCGAGGCCGTCGGCGCGCCGCGGCAGGTCCAAGCCACCGCGGGCCGGCGATCAGGCCAGATACGGTGACGCGTCGATGAACGGGCGCTCCCGGCGCCCCAGGTCGCTGGCGGGCGGGGCGCCGTCCCACAGCTCCTCGGAGATGCGGCGCCAGTTGGCCGCGGCCCGCAGCTGCCCCAGGATGGAGTTCACGCCCCACTGGATGCGGTTGAGCATCAGGTAGTCGGCGGGCAGGTTCAGCCGGCGCAGCAGGTCGACCGGGCCCAGCCGCGGGTCGGTCGTGGACCGGATGATGTCACGCGCGAACTCGGGGGTGTAGGTCCACTCCCGGTCCTGTAGTACCGGCTCGTTGAAGCGGCGGAACCAGGCCATCAGCGCCTCCGGGTCGGTCTCGACCCCCTCGGGGACGAAGCCCGCCGCCCGCATCACCTCCATCAGCCGGTCGATGTCGCCGTCGATGACGGCGTGAAGCTGACGGCGGATCTGCTCGCGGATCTCCCGACGGAACATCTTGACGCTGCCGAAGTCGAGGAAGGCCACGCTGCCGTCGGGCAGGAACAGGTAGTTGCCCGGGTGCGGGTCGGCGTTGAAGAGCCGGAAGCGGTGCAGCGAGCCGAACACGAACCGGTAGATGATCTCCCCGTAGCGCCGGCGCTCCGCGGGGCCGGCGACGGCGAGCATCTCGTCGAAGCCGAGCCCGTCGATGTACTCGCTGACCAGCACGCGGGGACGGCAGAAGTCGCCGTGGACGCGCGGCACGCGCACGAACGGGTGCCCGTCGTACCGGGCGAAGAACGCGTGCTGGTACTGCGCCTCGCGCTGGTAGTCGAGCTCGTCGACCAGCCGTGCCCGCAGCTCCTCGACCAGCGGCCGCAGCCGCAGGTTGGGGGAGATGAGCTTGGCGACCGGCGCCAGGGCCTCGGCGTTGGCGAGGTCGGACTCGACGGCCTCGGCCACGCCCGGGTACTGCACCTTGACGACCACCTCGCCGCCGCCCGGCAGGCTGGCGCGGTGGACCTGCCCGATGCTCGCGCTGGCCAGGGGCCAGGGGTCCCAGCGGGAGAAGACCCGCTCGGGCGGCGCGCCGAACTCGCCGTGCACCACCTCCGCGATGAGCTCCGGGTCGACCGGCGGCGCCGCGGTCCGCAGGTTCGACAGTGCGCCCTGGTACGTGGACTGGATCTCCGGTGGCAGGTCCAGGTCCACGAAGCTGGCGATCTGCCCCAACTTCATGGCGGCGCCCTTCATCGACCCCAGCAGCTCGAGCACCTTCTCCGCCGTGGCCACGTGGAAGGCCAGCTCGGCTTCCTCACCGGCGCGCAGGCCCCGCACGCGGGACGTGAGGTAGCCGGCGCCGGTCGTGGCCGACAGGCGGGCGAGGTCGGCGCCGCGCTGGACGCGGCCGCCGAGGCGCTGGGAGGGCCGTTGGCCGGTCGTGGCCGGGTCGGGGCGCGACGTGGACCCCGGAGAGTGCACCATGCGCCCATTGTGCCGCCCACGTCGGACGCGGGCGCCGCCCCCCGCCCGGCCCGGTACCCTTGGTCGCTCGCGACGCGCATTGGGGAAGCCACGGGATGAACGACCACGAGCTGGCCGCCGACATCGCCCACCGGGCGGGCCGCATCCTGATCGAGCTGCGGGCGCGGCTGCACGACCCGGGCGTGGACTTCAGGGCGCTGCGCGACGAGGCCGACCGCAGCTCGCAGCAGGCCATCGCCGGGGCGATCGAGCGCGCCCGCCCCGGCGACGCCGTGCTGTCCGAGGAGGCGGTCGACGACCCGGCACGGCTGTCCGCGGAAAGGGTCTGGATCGTCGACCCGCTGGACGGCACCCGCGAGTTCGCCGAGCAGGGCCGCACCGACTGGGCGGTGCACGTCGCCCTCGTGCAGGACGGGCGGTTGCGGGCGGGGGCGGTCGCACTGCCGGCCCGCGACCTGGTGCTGTCGACGTGGGAGCCGCCGAAGCTGGCCGCGGCGGTGCCGCGCCCCCGGCTCGTGGTCAGCCGCACCCGCCCGCCCGCGGTCACCGAGACGCTGCGCGAGGCGCTGGACGCCGAGCTCGTGCCGATGGGCTCGGCGGGGGCGAAGACGTCAGCGATCATCCTCGGCGACGCCGACGTCTACGCCCACGCCGGCGGCCAGTACGAGTGGGACTCGGCCGCGCCGGTCGCCGTCGCGGCGGCGGCAGGGCTGCACGTGTCACGGCTGGACGGCTCCGCGCTCGCCTACAACCGCCCCGACCCCTGGCTGCCGGACCTGCTCGTGTGCCGCCCGGAGCTGGCCGACCGGGTCATCGCCGCCGCCGCCTGAGTGCCGTGGACACCACCACCTTCGACGTGCGGACCGGGGGCTCGTTTGCCTGCGTCGACGTGACCGAGCGCGTCGCCGAGTGGGTGCGTGACCGTGGTGACGGCCTGCTGCACGTCTTCCTGCCACACGCCACCGCCGGGGTCGCGCTGTTCGAGATGGGGGCCGGGACCGACCGCGACCTGGAGTCGGCGCTCGACGAGCTGCTGCCGCGCGAGGAGGAGCGCTGGGCGCACGGCCACGGCAGCCCCGGGCACGGGGCCGACCACGTGCTGCCCGCCCTGGTCAGCCCTTCGCTGATGATCCCGGTCCTGGACGGCCGCCCGGCCCTGGGCACGTGGCAGTCGATCGTCGTGGTCGACCCCAACCGGGACAACGCCCAGCGCACCGTCCGCCTGAGCTTCCTGCCCGGCTGACCGGGCGAGGCACCGGTCCCGGGGTGGGCCCTAGGACAGGAAGGTGATGCACACCCCGGCGACGGCGAACAACGCGAGCATCAGCGCGGCCGTGTAGCCGAGCACGTCGCCGGCCCGCAGGCCGGTGATGCCCAGCAGCGGCAGGGCCCAGAAGGGCTGCACCATGTTGGTCAGCTGGTCGCCCAGGGCGACCGCCATGACCCCGGTGCCCGTGTCCACGCCCAGTGACTTGGTCGCCTGGACCACCACCGGGCCCTGCACGGCCCACTGGCCTCCGCCCGACGGGACGGCGAAGTTCACGGCGGCGGCGCTGACCATCGTCCAGAACGGATAGGTCAGCGGCGTGGAGATGGCCACGAACCAGCCCGCGATCACCGTGACCAGGCCGGAGGCGTCCATGATGCCCAGGATCCCCGCGTAGAACGGGAACTGGATGATCACGCCGCTGGCCGCCCTCGCCCCTTCGCCGACCGCCGAGGCGTAACGGGCCAGGGTGCCGTGCATGGCCAGACCGGCGACCAGGAACGTGAAGTTCAAGACGTTGATGTCAAAGCCGATGACGCCGTTCTGGACGAAGAAGGGCACGAGGAAGACCAGTCCGGCCAGCACCACCAGGCCGACGACCAGGCGGCTGTCGGCCAGGCGCTGGGCGGGCGTCGCCGACGTCGTCCTCACCTGGGTGGCGACGCCGCCTCCCTGCCCGCCGCCCCCTTCCTCGTCGGGCGGCTCGATCTGCTCGGCCTCCTCCGCGCGGGGATGCATGCGGGCCAGCAGCAACGGGGCGATGACCAGGGCCACGACGACGAAGATCAGGTTGAACGGAAGGAACGTCGTCTCCGCCAGCGGCACGATGCCCATCTGCCCCTGCAGGAAGTGGCCCTCGGTGTTGACCAGCAGCGGCGCGGAGCCCGACAGCCCGCTGTGCCAGATCCCGAGCCCCACGTACCCGGCGGCGGCCACCAGCGGGAAATGCACCCTGATGCCGCGTCCCCGTGCGCGGGTGGCGACCTCACGGGCCAGCAGCGCGCCGGCGATGAGTCCCAGCCCCCAGTGCAGGAGGCCGAGAAGCCCGGCCGTCAGGGCGGTCAGCGCCACGGCCGACGCGCCCCCGCGCGGAAGGTCGGCCAGCCGCTCGAGCCCGCGGCGCAGCGGCGGCGAGGCAGCCAGCGCGTAGCCGGTGACCAGGATCAGGGTCATCTGCATCGCGAACTCGAGCAGCTCCCAGAAGCCGTTGTACCAGTCGGTGACGAGCTGCAGCGGCCCGTGGTCGCCGAAGACGAGCGCCAGCACGTAGACGGCGAAGGTCAACAGCACCGCGAACACGAACGCGTCGGGCACCCATCTGCGGCTGAACTCGGCGAACCAGTTCCCCAGGCGTTGCATCAGCGCTCTCCCTGCTGTCGTGCGGACGTCGAGAGGGGCAGCTCGGCGAACTCGTCGAGCGCCTCGGGGTTGGCGATCGCCTCGCGGTTGCCGACGTCCTCGCCGCGCGCCAGCTGGCGGACGGCCTTCTCGACCTTCTTGCCGCTGTAGGTCCGGGGCACGTCGGCGACGGCGAACACCTGGCGGGGGACGTGGCGTGGCGAGGCCGACTCCCTGATCGCCGTGCGGATGCGCCCGGCGAGGTCGTCGTCGAGCTCGGCGCCGTCGACCAGGACCACGCACAGGACGACCTCGGTGTCCCCGTTGGTCGGGTGGTCGAAGACGATCGCGTCGGCGATCTCCTTCATCCCCTCGATGGCCCGGTAGATCTCGGCCGTGCCGATGCGAACCCCCCCGGGGTTCAGCGTCGTGTCGCTGCGGCCGTGGATGACGACGCCGCCGTGGGAGCGGATCTCGATGAAGTCGCCGTGCGTCCACACGCCCGGGTGCTGGGCGAAGTACGCCTGGTGGTAGCGCTCCCCGTCGGGGTCGTCCCAAAAGCCGATGGGCAGGGAGGGGAACGGGCGGGTGCAGACCAGCTCCCCCTTTTCGTCGTAGACCGGCGAGCCGCCCTCGTCGTACGCCTCGACGGCCATGCCCAGCAGGCGGCACTGCAGCTCGCCGCGCCGCACCGGCAGCAGCGGGTTGCCCCCGACGAAGCACGCGACGATGTCCGTGCCGCCGCTGACCGAGGCCAGCTGCAGGTCGGGCTTGACCGCCCGGTACACCCAGTCGAACTGGTCGGGGTTCAGTGGCGACCCCGTCGACAGGACCGAGCGCAGACGCGACAGGTCGGCGACGTCGCCGGGCACCACACCCGCCTTGGCACAGCTGGACAGGAACTTGGGGCTCGTCCCGAGGTGCGTCACGCCGTGGCGCTCGGCCATCTCCCACAGCGCCGACAGGCCCGGCTCGGCAGGGCTGCCGTCGTAGCACACGACCGTCGTCTCGCTGGCCAGGGCGGTGACGAGGTAGTTCCACATCATCCACCCGGTGGTCGTGAACCAGAAGAACACGTCCTCGCCGGGGCGCAGGTCGACGTGGTGGCGGTGCTCCTGCAGGTGCTTGAGCAGCGTGCCGCCGGCGCCGTGCACGATGCTCTTGGGTGTGCCGGTCGTCCCCGACGAGTACAGGACGTACAGGGGGTGGTCGAAAGGCAGCTGCTCGAAGGCCACGTCGGCGGCGTCGTTGGCCAGCAGCTGGTCCCAGCCGGTGACGGACCGGTCGCGCAGGCCCGCCGGGTCCACCCCGTCGCCGGTGAACTCGCACGTCACCAGGTGCTCGACGCTGTCGATCCGCTCGAGGATCCCTGCGACATTGTCGCCGACGGGATGGCTCTTGCCGCCGTAGCGGTAGCCGTCGGTCGCCAGGAGCACCTTCGGCTCGATCTGGCCGAAGCGGTCGACGACGCCGCCCGTGCCGAAGTCGGGTGAGCACGACGAGAACACGGCCCCGGTCGCCGCGGTGGCCAGCATGGCCACCACGGTCTCGACGCAGTTGGGCATGTACGCCGCGACGCGGTCACCCTGAGTGACGCCGAGGTCGCGCAGCCCCTGCTGGGCGCGCGCGACGCGCTCGTACAGCTGCGACCACGTCAGCGTCTCGTCGTCACGCCCCTCGCCGGCGCCGACCAGGGCGACGGTGTCGTCCCGGCGCCGCAGGAGGTTCTCGGCGAAGTTGAGGCGCGCCCCGGGGAACCATCGCGTGCCCGGCATCCGCGGCTCGTCCAGGACCCGCTCGTAGCCGGCCGACGCGACGACCCCCGCGGCCAGGCCCTTGTCGTACCCGAAGCGCAG
>JAHWKQ010000091.1:7011-8268 GCA_019347785.1 Actinomycetota bacterium | reverse complement strand
CGCCCCCCACGTCATCGGGATGGCCCGGCGTCGCCACACCCGCGGGTGACCCCGAGGGGACCCGGCGGGTCAGCCGCCGAGCCCGTGATCCTGGGTCAGGTCGCGCAGGAGCTCGTGGCAGCGGACCGCCCGCTGCGCGTCCTGCTCCTGGCACTGCCGCACGAACTGGACGACGTCGTCGTGGCCCTCGGCGTCCCGGGCGTACTGGTCGTACAACTGCGCCGCCTGCAGGGCGTGGTACTGGATGCTGACCAGGTCGTAGACGACGTCGTCAGCGGGAGTGTGCGCGCTTCCCATGGGCCCTCCTGTCTGTTTCGTCGGGGCCGCCGGTGTACCCGGGCGCCCTCGGCGACGAACCCGCGGGCGTCAGCCGGGATCTAGCCCTCGGCCCGGTAGTCGGGGAGGAACTCGCCGCCGTGGAAGTGCTGCGAACCCGGCGTCTCGCGGATCAGCACGTAGACGTACTCGGGGGGCGAGCCGATCGCCTCATGGGCCACCTGGGCGATGCCCCGCGCCAGGGCCTGCTTCTGGGCCTGGGTGCGCCCCTCGCGGATGTCGCACTGAATGACCGGCATGGCATTCCTCCTCGTCCGGCGCCCGCCTGGGGGCGCGCGCGTGCCACCGTGCCCCGACGGGCAGAATCAACGCCCCTGCGGGAGACCCCGCCTGGCCCGGGAGGTGGAGCGTGGCCGACTACATCGGCTGGCTCGAGGAGTTCGGCCGTGACGACACCGATCAGGTCGGCGGCAAGAACTCCTCGCTGGGGGAGATGATCCGCGGGCTCAAGGACCAGGGGGTCCGGGTCCCCGAGGGCTTCGCCATCACCGTGGACGGCTACCGGGCGTTCCTCGAGCACAACGACCTGGACGAGAAGATCAAGGACAAGGTGGCCGAGTACGAGGCCGGCGGCGATCTCGGCCGGTCGGGCCGCGCACTGCGCCGGATGATCACCCACGGGACCTTCCCCGAGGATCTCGCCGAGGGGATCCGTCAGGCCTACCGGGAGCTGTCGGAGCACTACGGCGAGGCCGAGGTGGACGTGGCCGTGCGCAGCTCGGCCACCGCCGAGGACCTGCCGGAGGCCAGCTTCGCCGGTCAGCAGGAGACCGTCCTGAACGTGCTCGGCGAGGAGGAGATCCTCGACGCGGTCCGCTACTGCTACTCCTCGCTGTTCACCGATCGCGCGATCAGCTACCGCCAGAAGCAGGGCTACGAGCAGACCGCCGTCGGCCTGAGCGTCGGCGTGCAGAAGATGGT
>JAHWKQ010000091.1:0-6911 GCA_019347785.1 Actinomycetota bacterium | reverse complement strand
GTGGACACCCGCCGGCGCGAGCGGGAGATGTACGTGCTGTCCGACGCCGAGGTGCTCCAGCTCGCACGCTGGGGGGTGGCCATCGAGGATCACTACGGCCACCCGGTCGACGTCGAGTGGGCCAAGGACGGCGAGAGCCAGGAGCTGTTCGTCGTGCAGGCCCGCCCCGAGACCGTGCAGTCGCGCCGCGGGGCCGGGGTGATGAAGACCTACAGGATCGACGAGCCCACCGCACCGCTGGTGACCGGCGTCAGCGTCGGCGACACCGTCGCGGCCGGGGTGGCCCGCGTCGTCACCTCCCTGGACCAGGCCGACGACCTGGGTGACGGCGAGATCCTCGTCACCGAGATGACCGATCCCGACTGGGTGCCGGTGATGCAGCGCGCGGCGGCGGTCGTCACCGATCGGGGCGGCCGCACGGCGCACGCGGCGATCGTCAGCCGCGAGCTGGGCATCCCCGCCGTCGTCGGCGCCGGCGACGCCACCCGCAAGGTCCCCGACGGCGAGGAGGTGACCGTCTCCTGCGCCGAGGGTGGACACGGCAAGGTCTACTCCGGCGTGGTCGAGTGGGACGAGTTCGACGTCGACCTCGAGGACATCCCCGACCCCGATACCGACATCATGATGAACATCGCCTCCCCCGCCGGGGCCTTCCGCTGGTGGCGCCTGCCCTCGGACGGCGTCGGGCTGGCGCGCATGGAGTTCATCATCAACGAGCACATCCAGATCCACCCGATGGCGCTCGTGCGGTTCGACGACGTCACCGACGACACCGCCCGGCGCCGCATCGAGGAGCTCACGACCGGCTACGACGACCTGGAGGAGTACTTCGTCGAGCGCCTGGCGCGCGGCGTCGGCAAGATCGCCGCGGCCTACCATCCCAGGCCGGTCATCGTGCGCATGAGCGACTTCAAGACCAACGAGTACGCCGAGCTGGTCGGCGGCGCCCAGTTCGAGCCGCACGAGGCCAACCCGATGCTCGGCTTCCGCGGCGCCTCCCGCTACTACAGCGAGCAGTACCGGGAGGGCTTCCAGCTGGAGTGCCGGGCGATCAGGCGGGTTCGCGACGTCCTGGGGCTGCGCAACGTGAAGGTGATGCTGCCGTTCGTGCGCACCCTGGACGAGGCCGACCGGGTGATCGAGGTGCTGGCCGAGGAGGGACTGCGGCGCGGCGAGGACGGCCTGGAGCTGTACGTCATGTGCGAGCTGCCCAGCAACGTCCTGCTCGCGGGGCGCTTCGCCGAGCGCTTCGACGGCTTCTCGATCGGCTCGAACGACCTCACCCAGCTCATCCTGGGCGTCGACCGCGACACCACCCAGCTCAGCGACCTGTTCGACGAGCGAGACGAGGCGGTCGCGGTGGCGGTCCGTCAGGTGATCGAGTCCGCGCACGAGGCCGGCGTCAAGGTGGGCATCTGCGGGCAGGGCCCCAGCGACCACCCGGAGCTGGCCGAGTTCCTCGTCGAGGCCGGCATCGACTCCATGTCGCTGAACCCCGACGCCGTCATCGACACCCGCCGGCGCATCGCCGAGCTCGAGAAGCGCCTCGGCTGAGGCGGTCAGCAGAAGGGCTACGTGGGAGGTGCAGAAGTTGCTACCGTGGTGGCTGAGGGCACGACAAGCGTGGAGTCTGCACGGTGACGATGCCAGCGCAGCCCCTCGACGCGGGTCGGCCATGAGCCGGCCGGCGAGGACCGATTACAAACAGGGGTAACGCAGTGGCAACTGGCACCGTCAAGTGGTTCTCAGACGACAAGGGCTTCGGCTTCATCACGGCCGACAACGGCGAGGACGTCTTCGTGCACTTCTCCGGCATCCAGGGGACGGGCTTCAAGTCCCTGCCGGAGGGCGCGAAGGTCGAGTTCGAGATCACCGAGGGACGCAAGGGGCCGCAGGCCTCCAACGTCGCCGTCGTCCGCTAGGACACCGTCGCGGGTCCTCGCGGGGACCCGGGGCCGGCCAGTGGGGTTGAACCCTTCGCGACAGATGGGTCGCGAGGGGTTCAGCCTCGCGTCGGCCACGGGTGGAGGTGGGCCCATGGGTCTGCTCGCGGGCACCGCGGAGGGGCTGTACCGCCTCGGCGACGGTGCGCCCGAGCGGCTCGCCGGCGGCGATGTCGCCGCGATGGCGGTCGACGGGGCCTCGGTGTGGGCCGTGGTGGACGCCACGGCGCTGGTGCGCGGGACCGCCGACGGGGGCTTCACGTCGGTTACGGCGCACGACCGGCCGCTGCGCAGCCTGCTGCCGACCCCGGACGGTCTGCTCGCAGGGACCGCCGCGGCGGGCCTGGTGCGTCTGTCCGACGACCGCCTGGTCCCGGTCGACGGGTTCTGGGCGGTCGCCGGCCGCGACGACTGGTACACGCCCTGGGGCGGTCCGGCGGACACCCGGTCGCTTGCGGCCGGCCCCGACGGCACGCTGTACGCCAACGTCCACGTGGGCGGGATCGCCCGCTCCGGGGACGGCGGCGCCACCTGGGAGCCGACCATCGACGTCGACGCCGACGTGCACCAGGTGAGCGTCGCCGGCGGGCTGGTGCTGGCTGCGGCGGCGCGCGGCCTGGCGGTCAGCGACGACCGGGGCGGCAGCTGGCGCTGGCGCACCGGGGGGCTGCACGCGCGCTACGCCCGCGCGGTCGCCGTGGTCGGCGACAGCGTGCTCGTGTCGGTCTCAGAGGGCCCCGGCGGCGGCCGGTCGGCCGTCTACCGCGGGGCGCTCGCCACCGACGGGTCGTGGACGCGCTGCCGGCAGGGGCTGCCCGAGTGGTTCACGGGCAACGTCGACACCGGCTGCCTCGTCGCCGACGGCGGGGCGGTGGCGGTGGCCGACGCGGGGACCGTCTACCGCTCCGAGGACGGAGGTGGGACCTGGGGGGTGGTGGCCACGGACCTGCCGACGGCGCGCTGTCTCGCGCCGCTCCCCGCCTGACGCCCGCCCGGGCCTGTCCCTGGGGGTCAGACGCCGGGCTTGATGTTCTGGTTGAGGTGGAACAGGTTGTCGGGGTCGTAGCGCTTCTTGACCTCCACCAACCGGTCGTAATTGGCGCCGTAGTTCGCGCGGATCCGGTCCTGGTCGTCCTCGGCCATGAAGTTGACATAGCCGCCCTCCGCCGAGTGGGGCTCCAGGGCCGCGTAGTAGTCACGCACCCAGCGGATGTTGTCGGCGTTGTCGCCCGGGTCCGGCCACATGCCCGCGACGACCTGGGCGATGACGGCGTCTCGGTAAGGGAACGCGGTCTCGTCCTGAGCGACGTCGTGCACCGCGCCGTCGATCAAGTACATGTGAACGGTCGACTGAACCACCGGCACCTTCGGGCCATGCTCGAGATGTGCCGCGATGGCCCCGTCGTTGAGCTCCGGAAGAAAGCTGGCCTTCCAGTAGTGCTGCAGGCCGGGCGGCACCAACGCGTCGAAGGCGCTGTTCAAGGCCGGGTACGGCATGCGCCCCACGTGCTCGGCGACGGGGTCGTCGACGTCCCGGAACGCCGCGAGCAGCCGCTCGCCCTCCTCGTCGGGTCCGTTGAAGCAGGCCACGAAGATGATGAAGGGCTGGCCGTGGCGCTCCTCGGGGATGAAGGGGAGCGGCGGGGCGATCTGGAAGCCGGGGAAGCCGCTCATCGCGCGCGGCGCGTCGGGGAGCCATTCGCGCAGGGTGCGCAGCAGCTCCTCCGCGGCGTCGAGCTCGAAGAACATCGGCCCGCCGTAGATGTCGCCGACGGGGTGCAGGTCGAACTCGAACGAGGTCACCACCCCGAAGTTGCCCCCACCGCCCCGCAGCGCCCAGAACAGGTCGTCGTGCTGGTCCTCGCTGGCCGTGACGAAGCTGCCGTCGGCCAGCACCACGTCGGCGGAGCGCAGATTGTCACAGGACAAGCCGTGGGCCCGGGCCAGATAGCCGATGCCGCCGCCCAGCGTGAGCCCCGACACCCCGGTGGTGGAGATGATCCCGCCGGTCGTCGCCAGGCCGAAGTCGTAGGTCGCGTGGTTCACGTCTCCCCACGTACAGCCAGCCTGGACGTGCGCCACCCGCGCTTCGGGGTCGATGCGGATGCCCTTCATCGGACCGAGGTCCAGCGCGATGCCGTCGTCCACGGTCCCGAACCCGGGCACGCTGTGGCCGCCACCCCGGACGGCAAGCTCCAGGCCGGACCCGCGGGCGGCGTCGACAGCGGCGCGGACGTCGGCGACGTCCACGGCGCGCACCACCGCCAGGGGCCGTCGGTCGAACATGGCGTTGTAGACCCTGCGCGCTTCGTCATAGTCCTGGTCGCCCGTCGTGGTCACGGCGCCCCGGACGCGCGACAAGAGGTCCTGCACGGAGCCGTCGCTCATGGTTTCCCCTGATCAGCTCGGGGGCGAGCTCCACCAACCCCGCCGTGATCGAGCACCCCAGCCCTCGCAGCCAGTCAAGCCCGGCCGGTACCCGCCGTCAAGGGGACAAGCGTCAGGAAGGGCGCGAGCCGGTCGAGTCGCCCGGTCCCGCATCGAGGGGGGCGTGGCGGCGCCACGGCTGGTGCCGCTCGAGCTCGCGCGCGACCGACAGCAGCAGGCGCTCGCCGCCGGGCGCGGCGACGATCTGGACCCCGGCGGGGATGTCACCGGGGAGCGGTGCGGCCGGAACGGACGCGGCCGGGAAGCCGGTGAGGTTCCACGGGGCCGTGAAGGGGACGAACCGCGTCGAGCCGAGCAGCGTCGCCACGAAGCCGCGGCCCTCGTAGGCGCCCACGGGTATCGGCGGCCTGGCCAGCGCCGGGGTGAGCAGGACGTCGTAGTCGCTGAACCAGCGCCGGAAGCGGGCTCGCACCCGCTCGTCGGTCCGAGGCGACGGCGGACGGCGTCCCAGGGCCCGCCCGAAGCGGGCCGCGTCGCGGGTGCGTGGCTCCACCCGCGCCGATCCGACCTGGTCCACCCGCTCGGCGGCCCCGGCGAAGAACCGCCTGAGGAACGCGGCCACGTCGACCGGACGATGGGGCGGGTGCGCCACCGCCACGTCGTGCCCGGCGTCGGACAGCACCCGTGCGGTGGTCTGGAGCGCCCGTCGCAGGGCGACGTCCACAGCCACCCCGGCCACGGGCGGTCGAGCCGACACCGCGATCCGCAGGCGCCGCTCCGGCGGCGCCACCTCCCCTCGACCGGGGAGCCCGGCGAGGACGGAGAACATGACCCAGACGTCCGCCACCGAGGTGCCCAACGGCCCCCACTCGACCAGGCTCCGCGCCTGGGTCCGCCCCCCCGGCAGCGGGACCACACCGGTGCCCGGCTTCAGGCCCACCAACCCGCAGCAGGCCGCCGGGATGCGGATCGACCCGCCACCGTCCGATCCGAGCGCGAGGGGCGCCATGGCCGCCGACACCGCCGCCGCCCCGCCGCCGGTGGAGCCGCCCGGCGTCAGGGAGGGGTCCCAGGGGTTGCGCGTCGTGCCGAACGCCTCGGACTCGGTGAAGGGCCACAGCCCGAACTCGGGGACACGGGTCTTGCCGACGATCAGCGCCCCGGCCGCCCGGAGCCTGGCGACGAGCTCGTCGTCGGTGGCCGCCGGGACGCCGCTCGCCGCGCGGCTGCCGTCGCTCGTGGGCGTGCCGGCCACGTCGATCATGTCCTTGACCGCCACCGGCACGCCGGCCAGCGCGAGTCCCGGCAGGTCGTCCCGCGCGTCCAGAGCCTCGGCCTCGGCGCGGACCTCGGCGTCGCGCACCAGCTGGAAGGCGCCGAGGCGGCCGTCGAGTGCGGCGATCCGCTCCAGGCACGCCTCGACGACCTCGACCGCGGAGACCCGGCGGCTGCGCACGGCCTCGCCCACCTCCACCGCGCCGGCGCGCGCCAGCGCTCGCACCGCCTCGCTCAGACGCCGCCTCCTGTCCCGCCCGAGGACCGCGGGGGGACCGCGTCGGCGGCCGCGTCGGCCAGCGCGCGGATACGCGCCATCAGCCGCTCGGTGACGGCCGACGGCTGCTCCCCCTTCCCGTAGTCCACCGGCTCGCCGATGCGGCACGTCACGGTGATGCCGCGCAGCCGCGCGCCCGGCCGCCTGCCCATGTGCAGGCGCTGGCCGCCCCACACCGCCACCGGTACCAGCGGCGCGCCCGACACCAGCGCGAGGCGGGCGGCGCCCGTCTTGCCGTGCCCGACCACCAGGGTCCGCGAGATGGTCCCCTCGGGGTAGACCCCCACGACCTCGCCGCGCCGCAGCGCCCGCAGGGCCGCCACCAGCGACGCCGCGGCGTCGCCGCCCCGGTCGACCGGGATGTGACCCATCGTGCGCAGCGGCCAGCCCGTCGCCCGCCGGGCGAACAGCTCGCGCTTGGCCAGATAGCGCACCCAGCGGCCACGGCGCTGGGCCGCCAGGCCGAGCAGCAGCGGGTCGAGGTAGCTCACATGGTTGCTGACCAGCACGGCCGGGCCCTCCGCGGGGATGTGCTCCACGCCGGTCGCCTGCACCGTCCAGCCCATCGCCGCCGCGCCGGCCCGCCCCAGCCCGAGCACGCCGGCGTAGAGCGCGTCGCCCACGTGGACCGTCATCGGGCCGAGCCTACCGACCCGCCGCTCGTCACTCTGGTTGCCGGCCGGGTGACCCGGGTGACAAACGCGGGTGTGGCGGGGTCAGGGGCGCAGGACGAGGCCACGGGGATGGTCGGCGAAGCCCGCGGCGCGCAGATGGGCCACCAGGGGCTGGTCCCCCAGCTCTGCGCCGTCGACGCGCCCGACCAGGCGCTCTCGGCGCCCGCCCGCCGCCCGGCCCTCCGCGCCCCCTGGGCGACGCTGGAGACCGCCTTCTTCTCCCCCCTGCGGGCGCTGCCCCTCGGCACGCTCCGGGCGCTCGGGCTCGGCATTACCGACATCCGCAGGCGCCGAGCCGCGTCGTTCCTGTTCGTCCTGTCGCGGGTGATCTCGCCCCAGGTGATCGCGCTCGCC
>JAHWKQ010000090.1 GCA_019347785.1 Actinomycetota bacterium | reverse complement strand
ACGACGGCCGAGCCCGCCCCGGCGGGGAAGAAGTCCGGCAGGTGGGCCGGGGCTGGGTGGATGGCGGTGACCAGGGCTTCCATCCCCTCGAACGCGACGCCGTCGGCGAGCAGCCGCAGCTGGTCGGCCAGAGCCGGCGCCCGCCCGGCCAGCAGGCGGGCGGTGGCGGCCGTCTCGGCGTCGACGACGAGCTCACGCGCCGCGTCGACGGTCACGTGCCGGCGGACCGCGATCGTGCGCTGGTCGGCGACGGCGAACGAGCGCAGGCTGTCGACGTCGTCTCCCCAGAACTCGACCCGCACCGGGTGGTCCTCGGCGGAGGGGAACACGTCCACGATCCCGCCGCGCACGGCGAACTCGCCGCGACGCTCCACCAGCGTGGTCCGGGTGTAGCCGAGGGAGGCCAGCGACTCGACCAGCCCGTCCAGGCCGCCGGCGTAGCCCGCATCCAGCCGCACCGGCTCCCGCCCGGCCAGGCGGGGGTCCATCGGCTGCAGCAGGGCCCGCACCGGCGCCACCACGGCCCGCAGCGCGGCGGCCCGGTCGTCGCCCCCGCGCAGCCGGTCCAGGACCCGCAGGCGGGTGCCGACGGTCGCCGGCTGCGGTGACAGGCGCTCGTAGGGCAGGGTCTCCCAGGCCGGGAAGGCCGCGACCGCCTCCTCGCCCAGGAAGGCGGCCAGGCCGTCGACGGCCTCCTCGGCGTCCCGCTCGGTCGGCACGACGACGAGCAGCGGCGGCCCCTCCGCCAGCAGGGCAAGCGCGTACGGGCGCAGCGCGCCCGGGACGTGCAGCCGGCCGGGGAGCAGGTCGTCGGCCAGCCGGGCCCGGCCGCTCTCCAGCAGCGCGGCCAGGGGGGCGGGTGGCATGGGCGCCATGCTGTCCTCGGCCGGGGGCGGCGGCAACCCGCCGGTCACGGCGACGGCTGCGCGTGATGGCGGTTCTGGGCCGCCTCCAGGCCCTCGCCGACGAGGTCGAGCACCGCGTCGCCGGCGGCGGCCACCGCGACGTCCACCGCCTCGCGCTCGCGCGCCGGGAAGCGCCCCAGCACGTAGTCGGCGGGGTCCATCCGCCCCGGCGGCCGCCCGATGCCCAGGCGCACCCGGTAGAAGTCGCCGGTGCCCAGGCGCCGGCGGATGTCGGCGAGCCCGTGGTGGCCGGCGGTCCCGCCGCCGCGCCTGAGCCGCAGCGTGGCCAGGGCCAGGTCGAGGTCGTCGTGCACGACGACGAGCCGCTCCGGCGGGGCGCGGTAGAAGGCCGCGACGCGCTGCACCGGCCCGCCCGACTCGTTCATGTAGCCGGTGGGCACCACCAGCGACAGCGGGGTCCCCCCGGGTCGCTGGACGAGATCGGCCACCAGGGCGCCGGCCCGGTGTGCCCGCAGGCGACCGCCGAGCCGCTCCGCCAGCGTGCGGACCGCGTCCGCGCCGACGTTGTGGCGGGTGCCGCGGTACTCGCGCTCGGGGTTGCCGAGCCCGACGACGAGCCACCGGTCGCGGGCCATGGGCGCCGCCGGGTCGCGCGGCGGCCGCGGCGGCGGCTACTGCTCCTCGCCGGCCGGCTCCCGCTCGGCCTCGGCCTCGGCGACCGCCTGCTCGACGTCGGTGGCGGTCTCCTCGCCCAGCTCCTCGACCTCCTCGGCCGTGGTCTCCGGGACGTGCAGGTGCGGCACCGCGACGGTCACCACGACGGTGTCGGGGTCCTCGAGCACCTCCACGCCCGGCGGGACGGGCAGGTCCTCGATGCGCTTCACGCCGCCGATCTGCATATCGGAGATGTCCAGCTCCAGGTGCTCGGGGACCTCGAGCGGGAGCACCTCCACGGGCACCAGGTAGGTGCGTTGGTCGGCGACCGCCCCCTCGGCGACGCCGGGCGCCTCGCCGGTCAGCACGAGCGGCACGTCCACGGTCACCCGGACGTTGCGGGAGACGGTCACGAAGTCGACGTGCAGGATCGAACGCCTCACGGGGTGGCGCTGCAGCTCACGGGCCAGCGTCAGGTGGTCGTCTCCGTCCAGCGACAGGCGGATGATCGCGTTCAGCCCCGCATCGGTGTGCAGGGCGTGCCACAGTTCCAGTGCGTCGACGGACACCGGCGTGGGCCGCAGGTCGCTGCCGTAGGCGATGGCGGGCACGCGGCCCTGGCGGCGCAGCGCGCGCGACTCACCCTTGCCGCGGCCGGCGCGGGGTCGTGCCGCCAGCGCGACCTGCTTGGACATGACGACGCTCCTCGAGACGGCACGGGACGGCGAGACGGCGTGATGTGTCGACCAGGCCGCCGCCCCACGGTAGCCCCCGCCCCGGAGTGTGTCGATCCCGCCACCGTGGCGGTGGCGAACTCGACACGGTGCGGGTCAGGCGGCCGACAGCTGTCCGGCCTTGGTCCTGAGGTCCTCCAGCAGTTGGTCGAAGGACTCGGCGAACTTGCGCACGCCCTCGGTCTCGAGCACGTCGGTGACGTCGTCGTAGTCGACGCCGGCCGCAGCGAGGTCGTCGAACACGGCCCGGGCCGCGTCCAGATCCCGCTCCAGGGTGGGCGCGACCGTCCCGTGGTCGGCGAAGGCGCGCAGGGTTTCCTCTGGCATCGTGGTCACCGTCTCCGGGCCGATGAGCTCCTCGACGTACATGACGTCGGAGTAGGCCGGGTCCTTGGTGGAGGTCGAGGCCCACAGGCACCGCTGCGGGCTGGCGCCCCTGGCCGCCAGGGAGTCCCAGCGGGGGCCGGAGAAGACCTCCCGGTAGCGCTGGTAGGCCAGCTTGGCGTTGGCGACGGCCAGGCGGCCCTTCAGATGCTCGTGCCCGCCGAGCTCGTCCAGGCGCCGGTCGGCCTCGGTGTCCACCCGGGAGACGAAGAAGCTGGCGACGGAGGCGACCGACTCGGGGTCGCCCCCGGCGGCGACGAGCCGCTCCAGACCCCGCACGTAGGACTCGGCGACCTCGCCGTGGCGGCCCAGCGAGAAGCACAGCGTCACGTTGACCGACCGGCCCTGGGCGATGACGTCCTCGATGGCGGCCAGCCCGGGCGTGGTCGCGGGGATCTTGACCAGGAGGTTGGGCCGCTGGACGCGCTGGTGCAGGTCGAGCGCCTCGGCGACCGTCCCCTCCGCGTCGTACGCGAGGTTGGGATCGACCTCCAGCGACACGAAGCCGTCCCGCCCCGAGCCGCGCTCCCACACCGGGAGCAGGACGTCGCAGGCGTCGGCGACGTCGCGCATGGCCAGCGCGTAGAAGGCCTCCTGGGGCTCGGCGCCGGCGTCGAGCACCTCACGGAGCTGCTCGTCGTAGCTGTCGCTGCCGGCGATCGCCTTCTGGAAGATCGTCGGGTTGGACGTCACCCCCACCAGGGCATCCTCGCGCACCATCCGCTCCAGCCCCTGGGGTCTCAGGAATTCCCGGGACAGGTAGTCGATCCACACGCTTTGGCCCTGCTCGGCCAGCCGATGCAGCGGACTGTCGCTCACCGCGGCCCTCCTTCTCCTGGGCGTCAGGATCTCCCCGCCACCGCCGGCCCATTCCTACTGGTTCTGGTCGCTGAACAACTCACTGACCGACTCGTCCTCGAAAACCGCCTTGAGGGTGCTGGCGATCGTCGGCGCGATCGACAGCACCTCGATCTTGTCCGACGAGCATCCCGCGGGGATCGGCAGGGTGTTGGTGACCGCGACGCGCTCGATGGGCGACTTGTCCAGGCGCTCGCACGCCGAGCCGGACAGGACCGGATGGGTGGCGCACGCCACCACCCGGCGCGCGCCCTGCTCGATGAGGGCCTCCGCGGCGGAGCACATGGTCCCGGCCGTGTCGATCATGTCGTCGAGGAGGACGCACGTGCGGCCCGACACGTCGCCGACCACGGCCAGCGCCTCGGCCACGTTGTGCTCCCTGCGGGTCTTGTGCAGGATCGCGATCGTGGCCCGCTGCAGCTGTCCCTGCAGCTTCTCGGCCAGGCGCACCCGGCCGGCGTCGGGCGACACGACGACGATCTCCTCGCCGCCCCAGTAGCCGTTGATCCAGTCGACGAGCAGCGGCAGGGCCGTCAGGTGGTCCAGCGGCTCGTTGAGGAAGCCCTGGATCTGACCGGTGTGCAGGTCGATCGAGACCACCCGGTCGGCGCCGGCGACGGTCAGCAGGTCGGCGACGAGCCGGGCGGTGATGGGCTCGCGGGACCGCGACTTCTTGTCCTGCCGGGCGTAGCCGTAGAACGGCACCACCGCCACGATGCGCTTGGCCGACGCGCGCTTGAGCGCGTCGATCATGATCAGCTGCTCCATGAGGTTGCGGTTCACCGGGTGGGAGTGGCTCTGGAAGACGAAGACGTCGCTGCCCCGCACGTTCTCCTTGAGCCGCACGTAGATCTCGTCGTTGGCGAACTCGTGGATGTCGACGTCGCCCAGCTGCAGGCCGAGGTGGTCGGCGACCTCCTGCGCAAGCTCGGGATGGGCGCGGCCCGAGAAGAGCTGCATGTGCTTCTTGGTCAGGATCTCGATGGCGCCCGGCCGGCTGCTGCTGGCGGTGAACCGAGCCTCGGACATGCTCATGAGCCCTCCTCCGACGTGCCCCGGTCCGCGTAGCCCGGGACCGTGCGCTGCTGGGCGCGCTCGACCGCCAGCGCCGCCGGCGACACGTCCTTGGTGATCGCCGAGCCGGCGCCGGTGACGGCGCGGGCGCCCACGCGCACCGGAGCCACGAGCATCGTGTCGCTGCCGATGAATGCGCCGTCCTCGATGACGGTGGGGTGCTTGGCCCGGCCGTCGTAGTTGCACGTGATCGTGCCCGCGCCGACGTTGACGTCACGGCCGACGGTCGCGTCGCCCAGGTACGACAGGTGCGGGACCTTGCTGTTCTCCCCGACGACCGTCTGCTTCATCTCGACGAACGACCCCGCCTTGGCGCCGGCCTCCAGGCGGACGCCGGGCCGCAGGTAGGCGAACGGCCCGACCACCGCGCCCGGCCCGACGCTGGCCCCCAGCAGGACGCTGTGGCCGACCGTCGCACCGCGCTGCACGACCGCGTCGACCAGGCGGCTGTCGGGCCCCACGACGGCGTCGGCCTCCACCCGGGTCCCGCCCTCCAGGTGCGTGCCGGGCAGCAGCACCGCGTCGGGGCGCACGACGACGTCGGGGCCGACGTACGTGGCGGCCGGGTCGACGACGGTGACGCCGTCGCGCATCAGCGTGTCGAGGATGCGCCTGCGCAGCACGGCGCCGGCGTCGGCGAGCTGGCGGCGGTCGTTGACGCCCGCCACGACGGTCGCGTCCGCCCGCACGGCGGCGACCGGGCGCAGCAGCTCCACGACGTCGGTCAGGTACTCCTCGCCCTGGACGTTGTCCGAGCGCAGTGCGGCGAGCGCGCCGGCGAGCTCGCCCCCCGCGAACGCGTACACCGACGTGCCGACCTCCCGCACCGCGCGCTGCGCCTCGTCGGCGTCGCGGTCCTCGACGATGCGCTCGACCCGCCCGTCGGCGTCGCGCAGCACGCGCCCGTAGCCGGTGGGGTCGTCGAGCTCGGTCGTCAGCAGGGTCGCCGCCTGGCCGGCGTGCGAGGCCAGCAGCACACCCAGGGGGGCGGCGTTCAGCAGCGGCACGTCGCCGGGGAGCACCAGGACGGTGTCCAGCCCGTCGAGGACGCCGGCGTCCGCGGCCACCCGCACCGCGTGTCCGGTGCCGCGCTGCTCGGCCTGGTGGACCACCACCAGGCCGTCCAGCCCGGCGGTCTCGGCCTCGGCCCGCACGTCGTCGCCGTGGTGGCCCACCACGACGGCCACGCGCTGCAGCCCCAGGGGCCGCAGCGCCTCGAGCACCCATCGCAGCATGGTCCGGCCCGCCACGGCGTGCAGCACCTTGGGCCGCTCTGAGCGGAAGCGGGTGCCCTTGCCCGCGGCGAGAACGACGGCGCCGACGCGCCCGGGCAACGAAGCGGTGGTCGTCACCGGTCTCTTTCGACTCCTGGTGCCGACGGTGTCGGGGTGTCGCTCCTCACTGTAGCGACCGATGGCCCTGCGGCTGGTCACACGGCTGCATGGCGGCGCCGCCCGCCGGGGACCGCGCCGTCGTCACCCGCGCGAAGCGGCCCCGGACCTCCTCGGCGACCGCGCGCGCGGCCTCGGCGTCCTCGCACAGCGCGACGATGCACGGGCCGCTGCCGGCCACCAGGGCCCCCAGCGCCCCGGCCCGCAGCAGCGCCCGCTTGTGGCCCGCCAGCTCGGGGCGCAGCACGAGGGCGGCCGACTCCAGGTCGTTGTGCAGCGCGGCGGCCAACGCCTCGGCGTCGGGGGTACGCAGGGCCTGGAGCACGGCGTCGGGCTCCACCTCGCCGGGCCGGCAGTAGCGGTCCCAGGCGCGGTAGACCTCCGCCGTGCCGAGTGGCTCCCCGCCGGTGCACACCACCCAGTGGAACTCGCCACGGCACAGGACGCGGGCGAGCTGGGTCCCCGTCCCGGTGCACAGCGCGGTGCCGCCCACGACGCAGAAGGGGACGTCGCTGCCGAGGTCGCCGCCCAGGTCCCGCAGCTCGTCGCGGGACAGCCTGCAGTCCCACAGGTCGTTCAACCCGAGCAGCGCGGCGGCCGCGTCCGCCGAGCCCCCGGCCATGCCCGCCGCCACGGGGATGCCTTTGCGCAGCGCCAGCACCGTGTGGGACGGGGACTCCGGGGAGGACGCCTCGCGCACGGCTCCGTTCACCGAGACGTCGAGGCACACGTCAGGCAGGCCCGTGGCGCGGCCCAGCGCCGCGGCGGCGAGCACCGCCAGGTTCTCCGGGGCGACCGGCAGGCCGGCGGTGCCGTCGTCGTCCAGACGCACGCGCATCCGCCGGCGGGTCGAGGGATGCTGTCCGCGCCCGGGGGGGCCGGTGATCGACACCCGTAGCTGGTCGAACAGCGAGACCGTCTGCATGACCGTCGTCAGCTCGTGGTACCCGTCGGGGCGCCGGCCGCGCACCGCGAGGAACAGGTTGATCTTGGCCGGCACGTCCACGTGCACGCACTGCCCATGGGCCCGACCGCCCTGGTCTGGCTGGGCTCGCACGAAGCGCCCTTCACGGGTCGACGGAGTGCCGGAGACGTCCGCAACGGCCGGCACATCGTAGGCCGCGGCGGGAAGGCGCGGCAAAGACCGGGTCAGTCCCCGGGCCCGTCCGAGGGGCGGAGCCGTGCCGCCAACGCCACCCAGTCCGCCAAGGCGAGCTCCTCGGCCCGTGCGCCGGCGTCCAGCCCCGCCCCCGACAGCGCCGCCTCCACCTCGGTCGGCGCGAGACCCGGGCGGGACAGCGCGTTGCGCAGCCGCTTGCGGCGCTGCGCGAAGCCGGCGTCGACGAGCGCGGACACCCGCTCGCGGTCGACCGGGCCCTCCCAGGGGCGGGGGCGCAGGCCGACGATGACCGAGTCGACGTTGGGCTCGGGCAGGAAGGCGCGCCGGCTCACGGCCGACAGCACCCGCGCGTCGGCCAGGGCCGCCACCTTGATGCTGACCGCCCCGTACAAGGGGTCGCCGACCCCGGCCGCCCACCGCCGGCCGACCTCCCGCTGGACCATCACCGTGAGCCGATCGAATGCGCCGGCGGTGAGCGCGCGCAGCACGAGCGGCGTCGCCGCGTTGTACGGCAGGTTCGCGACGAGCCCCGCCGCACCGCCGTCGACCAGCCCCGCCAGGTCCACCTCGAGGGCGTCGGCATGGACCACGCGCACCCCCGCGTCGCCAGCCAGCACGCCCGCCAGGGCCCGCACGAGGCCGGCGTCGACCTCCACGGCGACGACCCGGGCGCCGACCTCGCGCAGGGCGAGCGTGAGGCTGCCCAGGCCGGGCCCGACCTCGCAGACCGTGTCACCGGCGGTGACGCCTGCCAGGCGCACGACCTTGCGGACCGTGTTCGGATCGACGACGAAGCTCTGGCCGGCCGATCGGCGCGGGGCGATCCCGTGCCGCCGCAGCAGCGTGCGGACCTGTTGCGGGCCCAGCAGGACGGCCACGGCGGGAGCGCCCCGCTCAGGCGGCTCCGGGCTCGCGCTCGTCGGAGTCGTCGAGCGCGAACAGCCGCCGCGCGTTGGCCGCCACCGCCGCCGCGAGCTCCTCGACGGCCACGCCGTGGACCCGGGCCAGGGCCTCGGCGACGAGGACCACCCGCGCGGGCTCGTTGGGCTGTCCGCGCATCGGGTGCGGCGACAGGTAGGGCGAGTCGGTCTCGGTGACGAGCAGGTCCAGCGGCACGGCGGCGGCAGCCTCACGCAGGGCGGGGGCGTTGGTGAACGTGATGTTGCCGGCGAACGACATGTAGAAGCCGCGCTCG